>JAIOPP010000051.1 GCA_021413845.1 Planctomycetia bacterium
GTCTAAGAGCCGGGCTACAAATTACCAAAAACCAAAACGATCAAAGTCCGAACTGAGTCGGCGGTGGTGAAACACCTGCCGCCGATTCTTTTCCGGTGACTATATTGAAAAGGCCACACCCGTTCCCATTCCGAACACGGCAGTTAAGCTTTTCAAGCCGATGGTAGTGCTAAAAGCGCGAGAGTAGGTGTTGCCGGATTCAAATACAGAGCCCCATGAGGCCCAAAGCCTCATGGGGCTTTTTTTATTCCCCTCCCCCTCCGGCCAACAACGCTCACCCCGCCTCTCGATCACCCCCGTTAAGAATTCATTAGCGTGGCGTTCCGCGATGGGTCCGGACAAGATAAGATAAAGTCTTGCTTGATCTTCCCACCCAACCTTCCCGCCATGGCTTGATCGTTCCCGCGATCGAATGACGAAGTTATTGCCATGAGCCCGATGTTGACGACCCAGGACTGGATTATCGCTTGCGAGCGCCAAGGCTTGCTGACGTCTGCGGATGTCCGTAGGCTCCGGCAGCTCACGGAAGTTGCGATCGAAGACTTCTCGCCGCGGGTCCTCTTGAAGTGGCTCGCCACGCGCGAACGCATCTCGGCCGACCAAGCCGACCAGATTCTTTCCGGCCCGCCCGACCTAACGCCGGTCGACTTAATCGTGCGAATTCTCGGCACTTCGGCCGACGATTCCGAATCGCTCGACGTAGAGCTCGCGCTGCGTGATCTCGACGAGACCGAAGACGACACCAAGGACTTGGCCCCGCTGGATCGTGAAGCCGTGGCCGATCTCGTGCTTCCTCCGCGGGGTTCGCCGGCATTTGCCGGAACCATTACGGCCCCGAAGACCGCGGCGAAACCGGTCGCGGCGGTTTCTAAGTCGCCCGAGCCGGTAGCAATCGTCGAGGCGCAGCCGAGTAGGCAGGTTTATTCCAGCGTGTTCGATGAGCTACTGGCCGACGCCGGCAGCACGAATGCGCCGCTTCCTTCTCTGAAAAGCCGACCGGTCCCGGCCCCTCAATCGATGCTCGCGTCTCCCGCGGTCCTCGCAGGGGCCGTGGCGACGGCGCTCGTGCTGCTGATCGCGGTCGTGCTTCTGTGGCGCGCCTCGCGTTAGCAAACCGGCACTGTCTATCCGGCCAGCATCGTGTGGATCATGTTGATCGCGACCACCGACAGTAAGACCACGACCACGACCGCGCCGATCAACATCACCACGCGCATGTTGTGGTCCGTCGAGTGATGCAGCGAGTTGCGCGGAAAAAGATTCGAGCGGCTCGTGAACGAAGGGAGAGTCTCATCGGCCGTGAGATGCGTGCCGAGCGACATCTGGCTGGTGCTTGTCTCGCCGAGCGGCTCGGGAAACGGCTGCACTAGGAAATAGGGCTCGGTATCTCCGATCGGCGAAGGAGCCGTCTTGCGAACCGCTTGCGAGAACAACGGCGCAACCGGTTCCGCCACCAAGGGGGGCACGACCGCTCCTGCACCGGCCCAAGGCTCCAAACGCTCGATCACTTCCGCCGCCGTGCCGATCCGATCGTCAGGCCTCTTCGCCATCATGTCGGCGATCACTTCGACGAACTCATCTCCGAGGTCGGGCACCAACCTCCGAGGGTCGAGCGGGGGCTGTTGGCAATGAGCTCGAGCTTTGTCGCGCATCGTGCCGCCCGGAAACGGCACTTTTCCGGTTACCGCGTAGTAAAGCGTGCAGCCCAACGAATAGATATCGCTGCGCGTGTCGAGCGAGTCGGGCCGCATGATCAATTCCGGCGCCAAGTAATCGGCCGTGCCGACGACCTTGCCGCCGTATTGATCGATTTGCTCCGGATCGTTGAAGTAGCCGGCCAGCCCCAGGTCGGAGACTTTCACACGTCCGTCCGGCGAGACCAGCACATTCGCCGGCTTCACGTCGCGATGGATCAAGCCGCGACTATGCGCGTGTTCCAAGCCGCGCGCCGTTTGGCTGATGATCGAAGCGGCCTGCTGCATCGAGAGTGCGCCGTTGGCACGGATCAGCTTTCGCAAATCGGTCCCCGGCACATACTCCGTCACGAGGAATTGGACGTTGCCGTCTTGTCCGGCATCGAATGCCCGTACGAGATTCTCATGGTCGAGTTGAGCCTGAGTCCGAATCTCGCGACGAAAATTCGCGATAGCTTCGGTCGTCGAGCGGCTGCGCGGCAACACCTTCACCGCCACGATCCGCCCCATGATCGTATGCTCGGCCTTGAAGACTTGGCCCATGCCGCCGGCGCCGATCGAATCGATCACATGGTAAGGGCCCAGGTTGAACTTCGTGCGGCCGTTGCAAAGTTGCTCGACTTGCCAAGCGTTGAGCTTACCCAAGGTAAGCAGACGTTGGCCGAGCATTTCGTCGGATACGGCTTCGCCGCCGCACTCGGCGCGCAGTTCGTCTAAGACCTGATCCAGCTCATCGGAGCCGACCAAACCGGAAGCGACTGCCGAGCGTTGCAGAACGAATTTGCTCACGAAACGACGATCAAAGCGCCGGAATCGGCAAGAAACGAAATCGGAATCACACCCTTCGCGAAAAATGGAATTCGCGAACCTTAGAAATATAGAATACTGATGGGCAGCCCGACGCGCCTAGTTTCAGCCTTTTTTTGCCGCGTGGTTTGCCGTTTTTTTATCTCCGTGCTACGAGCGTACGCCCAGCACTTTCCAAGAAACGGGGCATTTCGCCTCGAAAACCATCGCTTCGCCCCGCGTCGGATGCGAAATCTCCAGCTGCCGCGCATGCAGGGCGATGCCCGCCTCGAAGCGTCGGCGGCTGCCGTATTTCTTATCGCCGACGATCGGCCAGCCCCGGCTTGCGAGCTGAACTCGAATTTGATGCTTCCGCCCGGTTTCGAGCTGCACCTCGAGCAAGGTCGTCTCCGGGAGTGATTGCAGCCGGCGGAACGTGAGCACCGCCGCTTGCGCATCGTCGGCCTTGAATTTCGGCGGCAATCGTGCATCGACGACGAGCATCCGCTTTTGCGCGACGTCTTCGGCGATCAGATCTTCACAACGCAACGCGTCTGGCGTCGAGCCTTCGACGACGGCCCAGTAGGTTTTCTTCACCGAGCGTTCGCGAAACTGCTCGTTCAATCGAGCCGCCCCTTTCGACGTACGGGCAAGCACGAGCACTCCCGAAACATCCCGATCTAAGCGGCTCACGACGCCGATGAAGACGTTGCCCGGCTTGGCGTATTTTCGTTTCAAATAATCGCGGGCCCATTCCACGGCGCTTGGCTCGTTCGGCAACGCCCCTTGAGTCGTCAACCCGACCGGCTTATCGATCACCAACAGGTGATTGTCTTCGTACAGAACGACCGGCGACGACATACGAAGACTTCCAAAAAAATCGACCGGCTCTCGATTCGTGCGTGCAGGCGACACTCCAACCACGGCGGCGTGCGCAAGCAAGACATTCGACACAGCGGCGAGTATACTTCGATCGCCGGCAACGCGCCTATGCGGCCGGTTCTCGGAAGCCGCGGAAATGCTCGTTCAATCACACGGTTCGTCGCATGCAACGATTCAAACGACCCTTGATTCTCGCCAGCGGTTCTCCTCGTCGCAAACAATTGATGGCCGAGGCCGGGTACGCCTTTGAAATCATCGTTCCTTCGGAGTCGGCCGAGTGCGGCGTCTGTAGCGGAGAGTCTCCCCCGGAGCTCGTTGCGCGGCTGGCGTATCAAAAGGGGGTCGACATCGCCACGCGCGTCGGCCCGAGCTTGATCGTCGCTTGCGATACGATGGCGGAGTGCCAAGGGCAGGTTCTCGGCAAGCCCCGCAACGAAGAACATGCCCGCTCGATGCTGACGTTGCTCTCCGGCCGCGAGCATCGCGTTTACAGCGGGCTCTGCGTGTGGCTGGTCCCGGAAGCCGATCCGATCGTCGAAGTCGCATGCACGAAGCTGCGCATGGATAAGCTCAGCGACAGGCAGCTCGATGAATATCTCGCGACCAACCTCTGGGAAGGAAAGGCCGGAGCGTTCGGCTATCAAGACGGCTACGACTGGCTGCATGTCACCGAAGGGAGCGAGTCGAACGTCGTCGGCTTACCGATGGAATTGCTCGGCAAAACGCTCGACGAGGTAGCGACGAAGTGGGACTTACACCACCTAGAACCAAGTTGAGCGTAAGTCGTGCGCGGCGTCACAAGTTCAGCAGCGAAAAGAGCGACGCCAGTAAGTAAATCGCCATCAAAGTCCCCCAAGCGAGTTGCGCAATCGCGCTTCCGCCGATTAGCCAGCGCGAAAGAATCGCCGTCGCAAGTGCCGCTAGTCCCGAGGCTCCGGCGAATGCTCCGCGCGGAAATCGTGCGCCGACGGCCAGCACGATCGAAGCCAACGTGAACACGAAGAACAACCGAGTCAGCGTAAAGCGGCGTGGATCGACAAGCTTGCCGATGCGCCCATCTTCGTTCGCTCGGAGTTTCGCGGCGACGTCTTCTCTGAGTAGAGCAAGGATGCGCGATCGTCGCTGAACGGCGACCGTCTGCGGCCCGACTTCATAGAGCCGGTCGTCGTCTCCCGCCTCACTCCTCGGCCTGCCGTTCGCCGCCACGACTTCCCGCCAAGTCTTGGCCTCGGCATGATACGGACCTTCGGGGACCTCTTCGCCGACGGCATACGTTTCCGGCTTCGATTCGCTCCCCTCGGGGTTTGCCATCTCCGACCAATGTTTCGGAAACGGCGAAATCTCGTACTCGTCGCCGCTATTTTCCGGCGGATCGACGGGCGAAGGATCACGTTCGGGAAACGGCGTCATGACTGCTCTGCTCGAATCGGGCAAACTCGCAAACGTTCGTCGCACGTCGGCTTCTCGCTCCGGAAATTATACTCCGCCCGGCAATTGCCGTTTCGATTCGATGTATCGGATATGTGCCGAAACATAACGGTCGCGAATCAACTGCTCGATCTCTTGCTCCGACGGAAAACCGTCGCTGAATCCGGCGACGAGCGGATCGATCGTCAATCGGGCCGCTCCGATGAAGTGTCCGATTAGGTCGTGTGGGTCTTCGTGCCCGATCGCCAGGCGAATCGTCGTCGGGGAAATTCCGGCTTCCGCGAGTTGTTCCGGCCCGAGCTCGGAGTGGGTCGTCAACGCCGGACAACTGACGATCGTATTCGTTTGCCCCAGGCTGATCATGTGGCCGAACGTCGGGGAAAGGTTATCGAAGAAGCGTTGAAACGCCTCCCGCGGCACTCCTTCCATATCGATCGTGAACAGCGGGGCAGGCAACCCGAGAAACATTTGCTCACGGCAGAGCGACGAATTGTCGTTGCCGTCCAACGCGTTGCAGTGAACGCGGATCGACGGATGCCGATCGAAGAATCGGGCCATGATTTCCGTGTTGATACACTTCGCCAACATGCGCAATTCCAAGGTTCGCAAACCTTGCAACACCTCAAACGCGGCATCGGCGTTGAGGAACGCCCCTTTCACGTAGTACACGTTCCAAAACAGGGTCTCGTTCCATTTCACGCCGCCGGCGGTTTCTCCCTTGGGAATAAACATGTCCTCATTCCGCCCGATCACGACCCCCGCGATCACCGAGCCGGTGCCGGAGAGGTCTTTCGTATAGCTATGAATCACGAAGTCGGGCCGCTCGGTAGGATCCGTTCGTTGCAGCGGGCGGTAGAGAAACGGCGTCGCCACTGTGGCATCGAGCACGACCCGTAGCCCGCGCTCATGCGCCGCGCGACAGATACCCGGCAGATCGAGCACATAGCCGTGCGGGTTGCACGGACTCTCAAGATAGACATACGCTCGACGTCCGGCCGCCAAACGATCGGCGTACTTCTTCGCCGTTCGTTCATAGCACGAGACGAACTCGTCGACGCCGTAGCCGTCGAACGTTTCAACTGCGACTTCGAGATTGGAGCTCTTGGCGTACCAATCGTGAATCAGTTGATGGGCGCCACCGTAGATATGCCGGCTCGAAATCAAGATGTCGTCACGTCCGAGGACGTGAGCCAACACGCCGTCGATCGCCGCCATGCCGCTATTGAAGTTCCAAGCGAAGTATTCGTTACTATACGTTCCGGCCTCGAGCTCGACGATTTGATTCGCCAGCGAGACCGACGTCGGGTTGAGTAGCCGCGAGTAGATCTCGAGCATCAACTCTTTGCCTTGAAACGCGTCCTCGATCCACTCGGCGCAAGCGTAGATATAGGTCGCCGTGCGAGCGATCACCGGCGTCGCCGAGAAGAGCGCCGTGACGTTGTCGAACACGGCATACGGCCCCTTCGCCGCGAGCGTGGCACTGCCGTAGTTCAAATGCTGGTAAGTGCTGCGCGACGGGTTTTGCAGCGTGTCGAGCAGCTTCGCCAATTGAAACGAGAGGAATTTTTTGGCATTGAAGTATGCGATGCCGTCGCTTCGATCGAGCTTTGCCAGCGTCGACATCGTGACTTGCCACAACCGCTCGAGATCCGACTCGCATTCGTAAAGCCTGCGCGCGACCCGCGACAAGGCCGCGCCGTATTCCGTCTGCGGGTCGATGCCGAAATGACCGAGTTGCTCGTCGACGAGCGATTCGAGATCGTGGGCTTTCGTCGAATTGCGCAACGGCGAAAGCCGGCGCATGCCGGGCCAGGCAGGACTTTTGTCGTCGAGCGGCGCAGCGGCGTCGGGTCGCGATGCATCGTGGGGCATGGTCGTGATTCCGTAAGTAGGGCTGGGCGATGCAATCATCCGTCTACGGCGAACCGAAGCAACAGCGGCATTGCCGGCGACTCATGCGGCGACACTCGCAGCCGCTAGCATGCAAATCGCTGCCGGCGTCGTTTTAATCGGCAAGCTTTGACCGGTTCACTCATGTTCCGCGTTTCTGAATTCCGATTTATTCTATTCATCGGCGCGTTGCCGTGAATGGAGCTAAATCGTTCGGACAAGGAAAGCCGAACGAACGCCGATTCGTCGAAAGAATCAAACGCCATGTGCCCCCAAGCTCGCCGTTCGCTCGGTCGCCGAGCGGAAAACGTCGCGCTTCGCAGCCTATGCGGTTTCATAACATTGTGAGGAGTCGAGTCCTATGTCGATGACGTCCCGTTTACGGATCTCGGGCAAGAAACTGTTCTTCGGCTGCTTGGCCGCCGCTGCCCCTCTGCTTCCGGCGTCGATCGCGCACGCCAATCCCACGGTCGAGCAAGCTTTGGCGCTCGCGCCGTTGCAGAAAGACGTCGAATTCGACAAGCCGACGGGAGATGAAACCGCCAAATGCACGATCAAAGTCGAGAAGAATCTCGGCACGTCGGGCTGGATCGTCTACGACCCGACCGGCCAAATCATTCGCCGCTTCACCGACACCAACGGCGACAACACGGTCGATCAATGGAGCTATTTCGCCGGCGGTTTGGAAGTCTATCGCGATGTCGATTCCAACGCCAACGGCAAGGCCGATCAGTTTCGCTGGTTGAACACCGGCGGGAGCCGTTGGGCGCTCGACACGAACGAAGACGGAACGATCGACAGTTGGAAAAGCATTTCCGCGGAAGAAGTGAGCGCGGAAGCGGTCGCTGCGATGGGTCAACACTTGGACGGAGCGTTGCGGTTTCAGCGGCTGCTGCTAACCCCGGAAGAATTGCAAACGCTCGGCCTCGGTGAAACGCAATTGAAAGAGATCGGGGCGAAACTCGCCGCCGCACCGAAGCGCTTCACAGGCCTTTCGAACGACGACAACAAAGCCCTGATCGCGACCGGCTCGCGCTGGCTCAACTTCAGCGGCAGCAAGCCTTCGACGATCCCGGCCGGCACCAACGGCTCGACGAAAGATATTCTCGTCTACGAGAACATCGTGGCGATGTTCGAAGCCGGAGGCAAAAGCGGGCAACTCCAGATCGGCACGATGATCAAGGTCGGCGAAGGCTGGCGCTTGATCGACATGCCCGAGCGGCTAGGAGAGGGCGACGCGCAACTCGCCGCCGGCTACTTTACGAATCAAGTCCGCGCGGTGCCCGGCAACGTGAAGGGCACGACCACCGAGGGAGCCGGCGATTTCCCCGTCGCGCTCGAAGAAAACGAGAAAAAGACCTCCCAAGCATCCGACGCCAAGCAACTTGCCGCTCTGAAAAAAGAACGAGCCGACCTGATCGAGAAAAACCTCGCCGGTCTCGACAAGGCGGAAGATCGTGAGATCTGGATTCGTCAGTTGATCGACACTTGCAGCGACGGAGCGCAAACCGGCAGCTATCCGGAAGGCTTAGCGCGACTGCAAGAGCTCGAAAAGAAACTGGCCGTCGGAAACGATAAGGAACACGTCCCTTACGCGCGCTTCAGCATCATTACCTCCGTGTACATGAGCGCGATGAACGCCAAGGACGCCAACTTCAACAAGACCCAAGGGGAATGGCTCGACAACTTGCGGCAGTTCGTCAAAGACTTTCCGAAGAGCAAGGAAGCCGCCGAAGCGATCTCGCATCTTGCGATCGACAGCGAGTTCGCCGGCAAGGAAGACGACGCTAAAAAGCTCTACACGCAGATCGTGCAGGAGTTCCCGAAAGAGCAGACCGCCGGCAAGGCGATGGGAGCGCTGCGTCGTTTAGATTCGATCGGCAAGCCGATGGTGCTCGCCGGCAAGACGGCCGACGGGAAAGCCTTCGATTTGAAGGTGCTGGCCGGAAAAACCGTGGTCGTGCATTACTGGACTTCGGCCGGAGCGACCACCGCCGGCGACGTGGCGCAGCTCAAGCAGATCCAAGCGAAGTATGCGCGCGACAACGTCGTCATCGTGGGGGTCAGCCTCGACGTGAAACAACCCGACTTGCTGACCTATCTCGAAACGAACCGACTCCCTTGGATTCAACTTTTCGAAGACGGGGGCATGGAAAGCCGTTTCGCTCAGGAGATGGGAATCTTCACCGTGCCGACCATCATGCTGGTCGATGCGACGGGCAAGGTCGTCGGTCGCAACGTCGAACTCGGCTTGCTCGACAAAGAGCTCGCGGAACGACTTCGTAAGTAAACCGCACGGCGACAGGCCTAGCCGCGGCGTATCGGCATGCTGAGTATCCAATGCTTCCCGCCCGAAACCGATCGGGCGGGAAGCATTTTTTCGTAGGTCGGCACTCGCCCAGGCTTGATATCGCGGCAAGATATTCCGATCGTAATGCGGAAAACAGCCTCGCCGTTTTCTTTAACCGGTCTTCCCGTTTTTCGCCGAATCGAGGTATAAGTCTCGCTCCCAGGTCGCACTTCTTGCGATTCGATTGCTCCAGTTCGGAGAGAAGCGCTGATGCAAACGTTCTCGCCCGCGGCAATCAACACCTGCCTCGTCATTCTCCAAGTCGTCGGTTTGATCGGCGTGTGGGTCATGCGGGTCGGCGAACGGACTTCGATGGCACACACGTTGCGAGGCCTGTGCGTGTTCGTAATGCTGCTCCTCGGCATCGGCACGGCGGTCTCTTTCATCACGATGCCACGCATCAGCATCGCTTCCGGCGTAGTACTGGCCGTGATGGCGGTGCTGGCGGTCGTCGATT
Source organism: Planctomycetia bacterium (assembly GCA_021413845.1). Taxonomy (NCBI): domain Bacteria; kingdom Pseudomonadati; phylum Planctomycetota; class Planctomycetia; species Planctomycetia bacterium. The sequence goes on from JAIOPP010000051.1 coordinate 9,488, forward strand.
GCCGGCATGAAGCCCGCATCTAGTTCGGTTTCCGAACTCTTCCGGCTCTTTAAGCGCCGGCCGCCATGCTCCGCTGGAGCGCGCCTCGCTTTGCTTCGCATGGGATCTCACGCTCGTCGTTTTCGTCGAACGGCCTTGGCTTTCGCCGGCAGAGCCCGCACTCCGATTCGGCAAAATCGAAAAAAAGCCTACCTTCGGCACAATTCCTGACCGATCCGTATATGTAGCGGATTCACCGTAGGCTCGTGCTTACGTTGCGGAATCCGCGAGCATGTTCGCCGCAAGGATGCAGCAACGCCGACGTCGAATTGGACTAAGCACATCGTCGCCAGACGACCGTGCTTGGGCGACGTCGACAGCTCGGCCGACAAACGTACAGTCCATGGAAGGGGGATTTCGATGATCCGACGATTCTTTTTCAGCACGGCGATGTTGACCATCGCCGCCATGCTGCCCGCCGGAGCCTACGGCACCGAGCAAGAAGCCGCTCAAGAAATTGCCGATGCCATTCGCTCGAGCGGGCGTTTGAAAGACTACAGCATCGGCGTGAAGTTCGAAGGGGGAACCGCGATCTTGATGGGTCGCGTCGCCAACGACCAGCAAGCTCAGACCGCCGTGCAAATGGCGGAGACCATGCCGGGCGTGACCAGCGTCGTGAACAACCTCGAAGTCAAGGCTACGGCCAAGAAAGACTTCGAAATCACGCCGACGGCCCACGATAACAGCGCTCGCCGCGCGACGACTCGCGAAGAAATGGTCTTCGGCAGCGAAGCCGCCGCTCAACCGGCGCCGGTCGCGGCACAAGTCGCCGCTCGTCAACAACCGGGCCCAGTCAGACAACAACAACAACAACAACAACAACAACAACAGGTTCGCCGCACGTCGTTCAACGGGAACGCCGGCGGTCCGATCCCGATGGGCGGTGGCTATCAATCCGGTTCGCCGATCCCGATTGCCGGCTCGTCGAACAGCTCGCCGCAACGGGTCAACTACGACCAGCCGCACATGCCGTGCAACGCTTGGCCGAGCTACGCCGCGTATCCCAACTACGGTGCCGTGACCTATCCGAATCAATACTCCGCTTCGGCTTGGCCGTACATCGGTCCTTTCTATCCGTATCCGCAAGTGCCGCTCGGTTGGCGCAAGGTGACGATGGAATGGAAAGACGGTTGGTGGTTCCTCGACTTCAACGACACCTGCCGGCACTTCCGCCGCTAGTCGTTGCCGAGAAGGACTGTTTGCCGCCTGCCTGATTGTAAAACATGCTCGATCCCCGCGACGAATCCGCTTCGTCGCGGGGATCTTTTCGTTGATCGCAGACGAACTTCCGTTGCCGGCGTCGCGTGTGCCATCATTCCTCGCCGGCATGGCGGCGATGGAAAATTCGGCAATCGCGTAAATACCCGCAAGTTCGTCACAGATTCACACGATAACAACGTGTAGTTCAGCGGCATCCTCGTTTGCTCGAGAATGTCGACACATGGTCGAAACGGAATGTGGCGGCCCGAAAGGCCTCCCGACCTTGCTTAAGGGATTTCTCACGATGAAGAAGACCTCTTCCCTCTTCGCACTTTGCCTTGCGGCCGTCGGCGTTGCCGGCTCGTCGGGATGTATGTTTCCCTTAAACACGACCTACGGCCCGGGAACCGGCTTGCCGATTCCGATTCCCGTTTCGCCGTACTACCAAGACAAATTCGAAGACGCCTACTGGAACAAAGAACGCTACGAGCGGGTACCGATTCTCGGCCCGATCACCTCGGGCGGCGCTCCGAAGGCTCTCGATCCTCCAACTCCGGATGAAGTAATGCGAGGCCTGGAGAAGGCGAGCTCCGTCGAAGGGGGCGTGCCGCTCCTGTGGGAACGCCAGCGGAACAACGTCCGCATGATCATCGAGCCGATCGCCGACTACATCGATCCGCCGCGCGTCTACCCGATGGTCGGACCTGCGCAACTCCACCACGCTCACTACAAGTGCACGATCTACTACTCCGAGACGACTCGCGTAGGTTGGCCGGTCCCGTACACGACCGTGGATGAAGATTCTCGCGAAGTCATCTACATCGACCATAACCACTTGCACATGGTCGGCGATGTCGACTGCAAGGACGGCCACACACACTAACGGATAGGTCGAATCGCGACGCTGAGTTCGAGTAGGAATTCACCGCCGCTTTCGACAGGACGGTCTGCCGATGACCGCATATAGCCGCTATCGCAACGTCGCCGCGATTCTCATCGCGGCGACGTTCTGCGCTTCGTCGACGAACCTGTTCGCCGCCGACCTCGAAGAGCGCTTTCGCCTCGCCGCCGAGCATTTCAACGCAAGCCGGTGGACTCAAGCCGCGACGGAGTTTCGCAAGCTGATCGACGACTCCTCTCCCGATCCTACGAAGAAGGATGCAGCGGCAGAGGAAGTAGAGCAACCTGCGACGCTCGTCACCCAAGCGCGCTTCTATCTCGGCGAAAGCCTGATCCGCGACGGACATTCGGCCGAAGCGATCGACGCCCTAAAGCCGTTCGTCGCAACATCGCAAGACGCAGCCCTCGTGTCGATCGCCCGCTACCGGCTCGGCGAGGCTTGTTATCTCGCAGGCCGCAACGAAGAGGCCCGCGAGGCGCTGCAAGCGATCGTACGTGAAGCGAACGCGAACGGCGTCTCGACGCCGACGATGCCGCGCGTGCTTTTCTATTTGGGCGACATCGCTCTACGCAGCGGAGATTTCATCGCCGCCGCGGATTGGTTTGGTTTCGTCACCGCGATCTATCCCGACGATGAACTCTTCGAGCAAGCGGCGCTCCACCGCATCGAAGCCTTCTTGAAATGCAGCGACTTTTCGTCGGCGTGGGCCGCCGCGCGAGCGTTCGACGGCTCTACCGCGGATGGATCCTCGACCGTGTCGTTCTTCGCTGCGCAAGCTCTCGATGGCTTAGCTCGCCATCAAGAAGCCGCCGCGGCGTACGATCGCTATCTGAAGCAGGCCGCGAGCGACGATGAATATCGCGACATCGCCCTGTATGAGTCGGCTTGGAACCTCAAGAAGTTGCAGCGTCCGGCCGAAGCCGCGGCACGCTTCGAAGAACTCGTGCGAACACAACCAACGAGCAAATTCCGGCCCGATGCGGCTTATCGTGCGGCCGAACACCATCTCGGCGAAGGTCGACTCGACGTCGCGGCCTCGCAACTTCGTGAAGCTCGGCTCTCGGCCGACGACACGCTCTTGCCGCACGTGCTTACCCTGCAATTGCAAACTGCGCTCGCGGCGAACGATCGCTCGGGTGCGGAAGAAGCGATCGCCGCACTCGCGCAAAAGTTTCCTCGAAATGAACTTGCTTGCCACGCCGGTTATTGGCAGGGTGAGATTGCCTACCGCACGGAAGCATGGGACGACGCCGTCGAACGCTTCGTGGCCTACATCACGAGCGGCGGCGACAAGCAATCTCCGTGGTTCGCGGCTGCCGTCGCGCGGCGAATCGAAGCGCTCGCGCAAGGGGCCCGCTGGTCGGAGACGATCGCCGCCGTCGCAGAATCGCGCACGCTCTTGCCGCCCGATGCGGCTCGCTTCCAACTCGACTATCTCGCCGGCAGAGCCCATGCGGCGAAAGCCGAGTTTCGCGAAGCGCGCGAAGCCTACGACCGCGTTTTGGCCGAACCTCGCGCGGCCGGGACGGAAACCGCCACGCTCACACGCTTCATGTTTGCCGAGTCGCACTTTCACCAACGCGATTACGCGACGGCCTTGAACGAATACGCCAAAGTCATCGCCCAAGCCGACTTTCCCGAATGGCGCGCCGCGGCATTACTGCAAGCCGGAAAATGCCAAGAACAACTCGGCCGACACGCGGATGCCCGCAGCACCTACGAACGCTTGATCACCGAACACGCCACCTCGCTCTATGCCGCAGATGCCGTCCGCCGCCGCGATGTAGCCGTGCGACAAGCGGAAGCACCGGCCGGTAACTTCCAACGAAAGTAAGCCCATGCCGACGATTCTTTCCCACTCCTCCGTCGCTCGTCCTGCGGCCTCGCAAGCAGAACGCAAAGCTCGCTTCGCGATGTTGAAGCGTTCGTCGCTGCGCGGCATCGTCACTTTGCTCTTAGCACTGACCGCCGCCGGAATGGTGCTGGCGCAAGGGCAAGCGCCGGCTCCCTCGCCGGTACCCGGTCCCGTAGCGGCAAGCACCGAGCAAATGCCGGAAATACCCTCGAAGAATCTCTGGCATATCATTCTCGCCGGCGGCGTGATCATGTTGCCGATCGCGTTCTGCTCGGTCCTGACTACAGTATTCGGCTTCGAGCGTCTGATGACCATTCGTCGCGGCCGGGTGATTCCGCTGCCGTTCGTCAAACGCTTTCTGCATCAACTGCGCGAAGGTCAGCTCGATCGCGAAAAAGCTCTTGCGCTTTGCCAAGAGAACGGTAGCCCCGTCGCTGAAGTCTTCAGCGCGGCGATTCGCAAATGGGGCAAGCCCGCCGTCGAAGTCGAACAAGGGGTGCTCGATGCCGGCGAGCGAACGGTGAACTCGCTGCGTCGCTATTTGCGGGTCTTCAACGGCGTCGCCACGATCAGCCCGCTGCTCGGCCTGCTCGGCACGGTCTTCGGCATGATTAAAGCCTTCAACGAAATTTCTTCGAGCAATGCGATGGGCCGGCCGGAATTGCTTGCCGGCGGCATCAGCGAAGCTCTGATTACCACGGCCGCAGGACTGACCGTCGCCATTCCCGCTCTCTCGGTCTATCTCTACTTCGTGAGCCGCGTCGACCAGCTCATCATCGAGATCGATGCCCTCGGGCAAGAGCTGGTGCAGATCGTTTCGGACGAAGGTTTAGTCGACATGCCGCAAATAAAAACGACGCGGACACGTAAAGACGCGGCCTAACGTAGTGCTCCGATTCTCGTACACTTTCCCGAGCGATTTATGCCGCTACGCACGCAACTCGACGAGCAACCGTCGCTCAACCTGACGTCGATGATCGACGTGCTGTTTCTATTGATTATTTTCTTCATGGTCGGCACAAAGTTCACGGAGATGGAACGCAAGATCGGCTTGAAAGTTCCGCAGGTCAGCAACGTCGAGGCGTTGACTTCCGCTCCGGAGAAAAAGGTCGTCAACGTCTATCGCGACGGCCAAATCACGCTGGAACGAGAAACCGTAACGCTCGACGAACTGAGCCGCAGGCTGAGCGCGGCCCGTAGCCAGTATGAAGACCTCGGCGTGCTGGTGCGCGGCGACGGCGGCGGTGAGTTTCAATACGTTGCCGACGTGCTTAATGCCTGTCGTAAGGCGGGCATCACCGAACTCGGCGTCGCAGTGACGACGGCGAATCCCGTTGCGAATCCGAAACGGTAAATCGAGACGCTGAAGCGATGGATCTCTCCGGCGACCTTCTGGCCCGTCTCTTCAGCCCGCAATCGCTTTGGATTGCGTTGTGGGTCGGCCTCGCCGTTTTTACCGGCGTGCTGATCGCGCTGCTACACACTCGACTCGGCACTTCCAAGCCGTTGCAGAAATGCACGATCCTTGCCGTGTGGTTTCATCTGCTGCTCTTGATCTACGCGACGAGCATTCAGGTCGTCGCCGAGCGGCAGGGGGGCGGAAATCAAGTCACGATCAACCTCTCGGCCGGCGGCGACTCGGCAATCGGCCGGCCCGACACGCCGAACGATGTGAAGAAGCGCATCAAAGAACTGCCGGTTTCAATGACGACGCCGACCACGAAGCTCCTCGCTCCGACGACCGTTTCGGCCCCGCGTGTCGTACCACCGTTAACACCAGCGGCGCGGCCCCCTGCGAAGATCGCACCGGCGACGACATCGATTTCCATTCCCGCCCCGGCGACGAAGGAGTTGCTCGTCGCTGCTCCGAAGCCGACCTCATTACCGAAGACGGCGGAAACCACACCTCGCGTAGCTGCCGAATCTCCCGCACCGCCGAAGAAACCGGCACCGGAAATACCCTCGATTGCAAAAGCCGCTCCGGCGAAACTCGAAGTGCCGAAGCCGGTCGTCGCGGCAGCGCCACCGGAAAAACCTGCGAAGCTTCCAGCGCCTGCGGAGTTGAAGATCCCCGAACCGAGTACGCCGGCCGCGAAGCCGCCCGTACAGCCGCAGAACGTGACGACGCAGATGACGCGCATTCGCGTCCCGGCCGACGTCGCCACGCTTCCACAGCCGACGGCACCGCCCGTTCCCGAGGTCGATCCAGCCGTGCGACTGCTCCCGATCATCGCTCCGGAAGCAGCAAGCACGTCGCCGGCGACGAACGCGTCGGAGTATCACATCCCGCAACTCTACCAACAACGCTCGGCTTCGGATCGAGACAAAATCGCGGCAGCGCACGGCGGCTCCGATAAGACCGAAGCCTCGGTGAAGCTCGCTCTGAAATGGATCGCGACGCATCAAGAGGCCGACGGTCGCTGGAACCCGCGTCGTTTCGGAGCGGGCCAAGAATCGGAAACGCTCGGACATAACCGAGGGGGGGCCGGCGCGAAGGCCGATGCCGGAATCACCGGCCTCGCTCTACTCGCCCTGCTTGGTGCCGGTCATACCCACCAGCGCGGCGACTACAAGCAAACCGTCGCCGCGGCGTTGCAATTCATCATCGACGCGCAACACCCCAACGGCAACCTCGGCGGCGAGGCCGAGCCGTTCGCGTTTATGTATTGCCACGGCATGGCGACGCTCGCGATCAGCGAAGCGCTGGCGATGACCGGCGACGACCGCTTACGCGATCCGGTTCGCCGCGCAATCGCGTACACGCTCGCATCGCAAAATCGAACGACCGGCGGCTGGCGTTATCGACCGCACGAAAGCGGCGACCTCAGTCAACTCGGCTGGCAACTCATCGCGCTTAAGAGCGCCGAACTAGGAGGGATCGAAGTCCCGACCGCCACGCGCGACGGCATGTCGCGATTCCTTCAAAGCGTGTCGTCGGGCAACCACGGTGGGCTCGCCTCGTATCGAGCCGGCGAACGAGTCAGCCGGCCGATGACTGCCGAAGGGCTCGTATGCAAGCAGTTTCTCGGCATGGCTCGGCAGAACCCGGCGAGCGACGAAGCCGGCGACTATCTCCTCGGCGAGTTGCCGGGCATCGGGCAATCGAATTACTATTATTGGTACTACGGCACCTTGAGCATGTACCAACTGCAAGGGCAGCATTGGCAGAAGTGGAACGAAGCGCTCACCACGCAATTACTGCGCACGCAAGTCGATCGAGGCGAAAACGTCGGCAGTTGGGAGCCCGACGATCTCTGGGGGAGCTACGGCGGCCGCGTCTACTCGACGGCCCTCGCAACGCTGTGTCTGGAAGTCTACTACCGCTACTTGCCGCTCTACGTCGAAGCTGCGGCGAACGGCAGCGACACGCTCCGCAAATAGCGTCGACTAAGCGCTCGCCGGCTCGATCTTTTCCGGCGTGATCGTCGCGGCGATGCGGCCGACGCGGTCTTTATCGAGCCGAGCCGGGAGGAGCGAACCGAGATTGTCCGTCGCCGCGGCCATGCCTAGTGCGATCGATGAAATCACTCCACGCCCGACGGCCAAGCCGTAAGCGATGCCCGCGCACGCGCAGTCGCCGCACCCGATCGGGTTGACGACTCGATCGACGTGCGGAGGGGTGAAACGATACAGACCTTCCCGGTTGGAAGAGGCCCACACGGCGTCTTTGCCTTGCGTCACGACGACCCATTCGGCCCCGCGCTCGTTCAACTCGCGCATCGCGGCGAAGAGATCGGCATCGGTCGCCAGCTCGCGCCGCACGGTCTTGCCGAGTTCTTCGCGATTCGGCTTTACGAGAAAAGGCTTCCGCGCCCCTTCGAACATCGCCAGCAATTCCGCCCCGCGCGCGTCGACGATGAGTTTGGCAGACGTCTGATCGGCGAGATCGCGATAGAACGTCGTCGCTACGGCACCCGGCAGCGAACCGGTGAAGACGGCGATCGCTGCGTCGGCGGCTGCTTTGCGGAACGCCTCGATATAGGCTTGCAACTCCGCGGCGCTCAAGGGCCGCGCGTTCTCGACGAGTTCGGTCGTCACACCGGTCGACTCGTCTAAGAGGGTCGTGCAGACGCGTGTCGGCTCGTCAGTCTTGATCCAATCGACGACTGCGCCGGCCGCGGCGAAATTGCGCTCGAATGATTCGCGAGCCGGGCCGCCGACCGGCGAGATCGTACGACTCACCGTGCCGAGCGCAGCAAGCGCCAAGCCGACGTTGAGTACCTTGCCCGAGGCACACCAAACCGCCTCAGCCGCGCGATTCACTTCGCCGAGCTTGAGCCCGGGAAAGCGCATGATTTGTTGCCAAGCCGGGGTAAGTCCTGCCACTACGATCACAGCATGCGCTCCAAAATGAGTTGTAGTTCATCGCTTGCGATCGGACGAGGATTTCCGTTGAGGCTATTTCCTTTCGACCCTGCGACGAGCGCCGGAAGCTGCTCTTTACGGACCCCGAGTTCGCCGAGCGTGCGGGGGACCTGGAGCGAGCGGCATAGCTCGGCGACTCGATCGACGAGGGCCTGCGCGGCCGAGGCGTCGTCGGCAATGGAAAGATTCAACGAATAGCGAGCGAGCCGGGCGAGATCGGCTTGCGATGTTTCACGATTCGCCGCCAACGCCGCCGGCAACATGACGGCACAAGCTAGACCGTGGGGAACGCGACAGATGACGCCGAGCGCAGCCGCGACTCCATGCGCCAGGCCGAGTCCGGAGTTGGCGAGCGCCATCCCGGAGAACAACGCCGCCTGGGCCATCGCTTCGCGCGCCGGGCGGTTCGTGCCGTCGCGCACGGCTTGCTCGACGGCCGGCAGCGCGAGCCGGAGGCCTTCAAGGCAGAGCGCCTGCGGGATCGGGCGGGCATTGCGCGTGATGAAGGCTTCGATGAGTTGCGTGATCGCGTCCATGCCGGTCCAAGCGGTTGTTTCCGGCGACAGACCGACGCTCAACTCCGGATCGACGAGCACGATGCGCGGCACCAGCCGCGGGTCGCGCAAGCTCTTCTTAAAAGCCGGTTCATACGACGAGATCACGGCATTCTTCGTCGCTTCCGTGCCGGTGCCGCCGGTGGTCGGCAGCGCCATGATCGGAAGCGGCGGCACGACGAGCTGATAGCCCCGTCCGACTCCTTCGAGGTAATCGACGACACGCGGAGGCGTGCCGGTCACGGCATCGGCATCTTGAGTCGCCATCGCTGCGACAGCCTTGGCAAGATCGATGGCGGAGCCGCCGCCGACGGCGACGAGAAAATCCCCCTCGCGCAGTCCGGCTTGCTTCAAGAGGGCTGTCGCCTCATCGACGTCGGTCGTCAGAGGTTCGTGAGAGATCGTGGCGAGGGGAGAGACCTCGATGCCCGACGCCTCTAGAGCAGCGGTGAGTTCCGCAATGGCGCCGCTCCGGGCGAGCGTGCGCGAGCCCACGACCAGGAAAGCGCGGCGGCCGAGCGTTGCGGCCAACGGGCCCGCCTCGGTGCGACGTCCCCAGCCGAAGACGATCCGTTGCGGTGAAAAGAAATCGAACGGCGCAGACATGCTGGAATCCGCAGCGAGGTGTCGCGCTAGCGCGGTTTGATGGCGTTGGGACCGACCCATTCGTCCCACGAGGCATCGTACCCGTCGAAATGAATGTAGTGCAACCCATACCAGGTCTTGAGGATCGTTCCCTTCTCCCACTTTTTGTCGTCTTCGGAATAGACTTGCACCTTGGTATCGACTGCGTAAACCTTCGGGACGTATTCACGAATTCGATCGGTCGGGAGCCATTCGTCGTACTCTTCGCCGTAATTCGTGTAATGCACTTTCGAGCGCCCGGTCTCGGCGTCGATGATCTTCGCCTTGTACCACTTTCCTTCCGAAAGCGCCTCAACTCGCCGGCCAGTGCCCGGCTTGGGAATCGTTTTCACGCGGGCGACGGGGGAATCGGACGGGAACTCGCCGGTGGTGATGAACATCGACTTTTGGCCTTCGATGAACGCCATCTCCAACTCGATGTATCGAGCCGCTTCGTGCAGTTGCACCACGGAATCCGCGTTCGAGTCGGCGGCCGGCGTGCCGCGGAAGGCTTGAAGCAGCGAATCGGTGAACGTCCAGTTGCCGGTCGAAAGATTATGTGAGTACGACGACGTGAGACAAGCGAACGAAACTCGACCGGCGGCGTGGCGGCCGGCTTCATCGTAGAGTGCGCCGGAGTGGCAACAGTCGGCGATCATGACGGCGCGATCGCCGCGGAACTTGTTTTGGATCGTCTTGAAGATCGAAGCGACGTTCCAAGCGGAGGAGTCTTCTTCGCCGGCATCGTAGTTGGCGAAATAGGTGCTGCCGGTTTCTTCGTCGCGCGAGCCGTGGCCGGCGAAATAAAAGATGAGCAAGTCGCCGGGCTTCGAAGCGGCCAGCACCTTGCGTAACTCTTCGAGAATGTGCGCCTTCGTCGCTGCGGAATCTTTAAGGAACACGATTCGTTCTTCAGGGATGCCGATCTTGCGAAAATGATTGACGAGTCGCACGTCGGCCCGATTGGCTTGCTGGTCGGGAAACGAGCTATAAATCTCGGGATGCTTCCATTCCAAGAGGCCGACGGCGAAGACCGTCGTCTTCTCGAGCTTCCAATTGAACGGATGCACGACCTCGGCGGCACGGGCCGTGTCGAACGGTGCGACAAGCAAGCAGATGGATGCCGCGAGAACGGCGAAGTCGACGAGGGAAGAGATGCGCATGCGAGTGCTGAGCGCTCGCGAAGGGGTTGCTTGAGAATTGGCGTCGAGCTCATGGAGGCGGATCATAGATGGATAGCCTGCTACCTGAAAAACGGATCGAACGACGACTTAAGAAGGGGATATCACGCTGGTTCCCGGCAAGTTTTGTTCTACCGGACGAAGCCTAAAAACGCATTATCAGCCTCGCGCGAGACGCAATAATTCCGGCGACGACCGGGCCGCCGTGAGTGGCGGGACGGCGGGCGTCGGCTATAAAGATGGCGAAACGGTAAGGGTCTAGGAACTTTTTCCCGGTTCAGATCGTCGAAGACCGCGATACCGAAGCTAAAAACGGTTGGAAGCCTCGATTCGTACGTCGCACTCCCCAGACATCAGCATTCCCGAATAGGTCTCAATTATGCGTCCTTCGAATACTCTCGGCTCAGCTCTCGCAGGTCGGACGTGGTCGACGAAATCGTTGACGGCGGCCTTGATCGGCATGGCGATTCTAACGACGGCGTGGCTCGTTCGGGCAGCCGCGCCGGCCGACGTTACCGATCTCGCGGCTACGGCGAATAAACAATTCAATGCGGGGAACGTGAAAGACGCCTACGACAACTATCGCAAAGTCTTGATCGATCCTCGTTACGAAGGGGCGGACGTTGGGACGATTCTCTCGAACGCGCTCCAAGCTTTGCAACGCCTGAATCGGGTTCCGGAAACCGACGCGTTGTTCGAAGAAATCATCCGAGTGCATGCCAAGCAGCGCACGATTCTCGCCACTATGGCCGCGAGCTACCTCACTGCCAGGCAAGACGGCTTCATCGTCGCCGGTAAATTCGAGCGAGGGAATCACCGCGGCGGGGGTGAATACGCACAGGCCACGGAGCGAGATCGGGTGCGCAGTTTGCAACTCTATCTGCAAGCGGTGCCGCTATTCGACGACGCCGGCGCCGACGAGAAGGGGGGCTTCTACATGCAAATGTCGCGAGCCGTGCTCGGCAACCGCGGCTACTACGAATCGTGGAAGCTGCAAGCCCTCACCGATCTGACGAAGCTTCCCGACTACCAGCTCGGCTACAACTACCACGGCGGGAACGACACAGGCGCGCCGGTAAGCGCCGACGGTACGCCGGTGTACTACGAAGTGCCCGCATCGTGGGCCGATGCGAAAAGCGACGGACAGCGCTGGCGCTGGGCCATGCACATGGCGGCGCAAGCCGGCGATGGCTTGAAGAAAGAGGTCGCCAAAACCTACGCCTCGTTCTTGTTGCACCAGTTCGGCACGCAAACCATGGCGGCCTACGGCCAATGGTTCGGAGCTTACGAGAAGGACGACGCCAAGGATCGTCCGCAGACGTTCGCGCTGCATACGCTTACGGACGACGAGACCATCGCGCGACTGGCCACCGGCGTCAAACGGTTCAAGCTTCCCGACGAACACAACCCGATCAAGATCTACAAGCAACTCGCCGACGGCACCGACTGGGGCGCCTCGGAAGCCAGTGCGCAGCTCGCGGCGATCTATGAAAACCGGCGCCAATTCGTGACGGCGGCCGAATGGTGGGAGAAGGCCGCGAAGCTGACCTCGGGCGATGTGCGACGCCAATACGAAGCGCGACGCACTCAGATCGTCGGTAATTGGGGGACGTTCGAGACTACCGAAGTGCAGCCCGGGGGGACGGGAGCGAAGCTCGAATTCCGGTTCCGCAACGCCGGCGCGGTCCAGTTTACCGCCCATGCATTGAAGTACGAAAAACTTCTCGATGACGTGAAGAAGTATCTCAAGAGCGCACCGCGCCAACTCGATTGGCAGAAGATCAACATCGAGCAAGTCGGCTACCGGATCGTCGAGCAGAACCAAAACGAATACATCGGTGCCGAAGCGGCGACATGGAAACTGGAGCTCCAGCCCCGGCCGAACCACTTCGATAGCCGAATTACGATCGCCACGCCGCTACAAAAAGCGGGGGCCTATCTCGTTCGCGCCAAGCTGGCCGACGGCAACGAGAGCCGCATCGTCGTTTGGATTGCCGACACCGTGATCGTAAAGAAGCCGCTCGACGATAAGACGCTGCTCTACGTCGCCGACGCCGTGACCGGAGCGCCGATTCCCAAGGCCGACATCGAAATGTTCGGCTACCGGCAACGCCAGGTCAACGTGCCGATTGCAGGCGTTCACTGGACCATCGACGTCTCGAACGTCGCCGAAAAAACCGGCGACGACGGTCAGGTGCAACTCGCTTACAACGAATCACAGCGACAGTTCAATTGGCTGATGATCGCGCGTACGCCCGATGGCCGGCTCGCGCATTATGGGTTCGCTTCGGTGTGGAACGGCCGCATCTACGATCAGCAATATGAAGCCGTCAAAGCTTACGGCATCACCGATCGGCCGGTGTATCGTCCTGCACAAAAAGTGCAGTATAAGTTTTGGATTCGCCAAGCGAAGTACGATCTGACCGAGGCCGACTCCGCGAAGTACGCGAACACCGATTTCACGCTTCAAATCAACGATCCGCAAGGAACCGTGGCCTGGAACAAGCGGATCAAGAGCGACAAATTCGGCGGAATCTCGGGCGAATACGAATTGCCGAGCGAAGCCAAACTCGGCAATTATCAACTTTCGGTTCAAGGCTACGGCGGCATGTCGTTCCGAGTCGAGGAGTACAAGAAGCCGGAATTCGAAGTTACCGTGCAAGCGCCGACCGAGCCGATCAAGCTCGGCGACAAGGTCACGGCCGAAGTGCAAGCGAAGTATTATTTCGGCGCTCCGGTCGTGAATGCCAAAGTGAAGTACAAGGTGCAGCGCTCGCCGCATGATGCCCGCTGGTTTCCGCTGGCGCGTTGGGATTGGATGTACGGTCGCGGCTACTGGTGGTTCGCTTACGACTATTCGTGGTATCCCGGCTTCAAACAGTGGGGCTGCCTTCGACCGACGCCGTGGTGGTGGCAAGGTCAATCGGAGCCGCCGGAATTGGTCGCGGAACGAGAAGCCGAGATCGGTCCCGACGGGAAGTTGAAAATCGAGATCGATACTTCGCTGGCCGCCGAAATTCACGGCGACGAAGACCATCGCTACGAGATTACGGCGGAAGTCGTCGACGAGTCGCGGCGCACGATCGTCGGTTCGGGGCAAGTCCTCGTGGCGCGTCGGCCGTTCAAAGTCTTCACCTGGGTCGATCGTGGACACTACGACGTCGGTGATACCGTTCACGCCCACTTTTCGGCTCATACGCTCGACGACAAGCCGGTGAGCGGTAAAGGGAAATTGAAGCTGCTCTCGATCGGCTACGACGAGAAGCGCCTGCCGAAAGAGACCGTGGCTCAAGAATGGGATCTCGCTACCGATGCCGAAGGGCACGCCGAGATGCAAATCAAGGCTTCGGCGGCCGGGCAGTATCGCCTCTCCTACGAGTTGACGGACGCTAAGGGGAACAAGGAAGAAGGGGGCTACGTCTTCACCGTCATGGGGGAAGGGAACGATGGCGCGCAGTTCCGTTTCAACTCCGTGGAGCTTGTGCCCGACAAGCGCGAATATAAAGCCGGCGATAAGGTACGGCTGCAAGTGAACACCGATCGTCTCGGCTCGACCGTGCTCCTTTTCGTGCGCCCGACGAACGGCATCTATCTTCCGCCGCAGCTCTTGCGCATCGCGGGCCGCAGCACCTTCGTCGAGATCACGACGGCCGTAAAAGACATGCCGAACTTCTTCGTCGAAGCCGTGACCATCGCCGACGGCAAGCTGCACACCGAGACGAAAGAAATCGTCGTGCCGCCGGAATCGCGCGTGGTCGACGTAAAGATCACGCCGTCGAAAGAGACCTACAAGCCGGGCGAAGCGGCCGAGATCAAGCTTTCGCTCCTCGGCCCCGACGGACGCGCGTTCGTCGGACAAACGGTCGTGGCCGTGTACGACAAGTCGGTCGAATATATTTCCGGCGGCTCGAACGTGCCGGACATTAAAGCGTTTTTCTGGAAGTGGCGCCGGCAACATTACCCGCGCACGGAATCGAGCCTTTCGATTCAATCCGGCAATCTGATGAAGAGCGGAGAAGTCGGGCTCAACGACATCGGCGTATTCGGCGGCTCGATCGCCGACGACCTTGATACCGACGAACGGAAAGACGGAGCCGGCTTCGGCCGTGGAGGGAAGGGGCAAGTTCCGGGTCGGGCCTTGAAGGCCATGATGCGCAACGGCGCGGCGATGGGCGGTGGCTATGCCGCTGCACCCGCGGGTGCCCCTATGGCCGCCTCGGCACCGATGGACGCTTTGGCGAAGTCGGAAAGCTCCGCTTATGGGTCGGATAAAAACGGTCTCGCCGAACTACAACAGGCAGGACAAGCCGGTCAGCCGAACGTGCAGCCGACGATTCGCTCGAACTTCGCCGACACCGCGCTCTGGATCGGCGCCCTGGAAACCAACAGCGACGGCATCGCCACGGCAAAGCTCAACATGCCGGAAAATCTGACCTCTTGGAAAATTCGGACCTGGGCGATGGGGGCAGGCACGAACGTCGGCGAGGCCTCGCGCGAAGTCGTGACGACGAAGAACCTGCTCGTCAGGCTTCAAGCTCCCCGCTTCTTCGTCGAGAAAGACGAAGTCGTGCTGTCGGCGAACGTGCATAACTATTTGAAGACGAAGAAGAGCGTGCAAGTCGTACTCGAACTCGAAGGGCCGACGCTCAAGCCGCTCGACGAATCGACGCGTACGATCGAGATCGAAGCCGGCGGTGAGATGCGCGTCGATTGGCGCGTCAAAGCCGTGGCCGAAGGGGAAGCCGTCGTGCGGATGAAAGGCCTCACCGACGAAGAATCGGATGCCGTCGAGATGAAGTTCCCGGTCTACGTCCACGGCATGCTCAAGACCGAATCGTTCTCGGGCGTGGTTCGTCCGGAAGACACGTCGGGAAAGATCACGTTCACCGTGCCCGATCAGCGGCGCGTCGAACGCTCGCGATTGGAAGTTCGCTACTCGCCGACCCTCGCCGGAGCGATGGTCGATGCGCTGCCGTACCTCGTCGACTATCCCTACGGCTGCACGGAGCAAACGCTCAGCCGATTCTTGCCGGCCGCGATTACTCAGAAGATCCTGATCGACATGCAGCTCGATCTCAAAAAGATCCAAGCCAAGCGAACGAATCTCAACGCGCAAGAAATCGGCGACGACCGGAAGCGCGCCGAGCAATGGAAGCAGTTCGATCGCAATCCGGTGTTCGATCAAAGCGAAGTCGCGAAGATGGTGAAAGCCGGCGTGCAACGCCTCACCGATATGCAATGCTCCGACGGCGGCTGGGGTTGGTTCTCGGGCTACGGCGAGCACTCCTATCCGCATACGACCGCCTACGTCGTCCACGGCTTCCAAATGGCTCTGGAGAACGACGTACCGCTATTGCCCGGCGTGTTGGATCGGGGTATCCAGTGGCTCGTGCGTTATCAAGCCGAGCAAGTTCGGTTGCTCAAGAATTACCAGAACAAAGCCAAAACCGATTTCAAAGCGAAAGCCGACAACCTCGACGCGTTCGTCTTCATGGTCCTAGTCGATGCGGGCCAGAAGAGCGGAGAGATGCTCGCCTTTCTCGATCGCGATCGACCGGAGTTGTCCGTATATGCGTTGTCGATGTACGGCCTGGCGCTGCATAAGCTGGCCGAGGCGGACAAACTCGCCGAGGTCCTGAAGAACATCAGTCAGTATGTGGTCGAAGACGATGAAAACCAGACCGCGTATCTCAACCTGCCCGACAACAATTACTGGTGGAATTGGTACGGCAGCGAGAATGAAGCGATGGCCTACTACTTGAAGCTGCTGTCGAAGACGGACCCGAAGGGGCGGGTGGCGCCGCGGCTCGTGAAGTACCTGCTCAACAACAGAAAGCACGGCTCCTACTGGAAGAGCACGCGCGACACGGCCCTCTGCATCGAATCGCTTGCCGACTATCTCAAAGCGTCGGGAGAGTCGAAGCCCGCCCTGACGATCGAGGTATGGCTCGACGTCACGAAGCGTAAGGAAGTCAAAGTCGACGCGGAAAACCTCTTCTCGTTCGATAACAAGTTCGTGCTTGAAGGAGCGGAAGTCGCGTCGGGAAGACACACGCTCGAGCTTCGCAAACGCGGCGCAGGACCGATCTACTTCAACGCTTACCAAACCGATTTCACTCTGGAAGACTTCATCACTAAGGCCGGTCTGGAAGTTAAAGTCGAGCGCAAGTTCTACAAGCTGGTGCGCGTGAAGGCCGAGGCGCTCGTGGCCGGTGCTCGTGGGCAAGCGGTTACGCAGAATGTCGAGAAGTTCGAACGACAAGAGATCCCGAATCTCGGCACGCTCAAGAGCGGCGACGTTGTCGAAGTGGAACTGGAAATCGAAAGCAAGAACGACTACGAATATCTCGTCTTCGAGGATATGAAGGCCGGCGGCTTCGAGCCGGTCGACGTTCGCAGCGGCTACAACGGCAACGGACTCGGAGCCTATATGGAACTTCGCGACGAACGAGTTTGCCTCTTTACGCGAGTGCTGCCGCGCGGCAAGCACAGCGTTTCCTATAAGATCCGCGCCGAGATCCCGGGCAAGTTCAGCGCCTTACCGACCCGCGCGTCGGCGATGTACGCTCCGGAACTGAAAGCCAACTCCGACGAAATGAAACTCGGCATCGAGGATTAAGAATAGGGATCAGGGGTCAGAGGTCGGGGGTCAGGGTTGTAAGCGCAGCGGAGAACTCATGAGCATCGAGACCGACGTCGCCGCTTGGCTCATCCAGCTTAAGTCGACCTCGGCCGGCCAACGCGCCGATGCGGCTCGGCACTTCGCCACGTTGGGGGAGCACGTCGCAGCGGTCGCAGCGGCGATTCCCTTAGTCGAGGCTTGCGCCGACTCCGATGATCAGGTTCGCCAATGGGCCGAAGCGGCGCTCGAAAGCTTCGGCCCACCCCGAGTAAAAGACGTCGTTCCGCTCGCAGCGTTGGCGGGTCGCGAGAATCTAAGCCAAGCATTCTGGGCGGCGACGCTGCTCGGCCGTCTCGGGCAGTGCGCAGCCGGCGCGTGCGATGCGCTCCAGCAAGTCGCCGCGACGCACGCCGATGCCGCAGTCGCCAAGCGTGCCGCTTGGGCACTGGGCAAGATCGGCACCGGACCTAAGAATCGAACGGTGGACACTTAGTCGCCGAATACTCGCAGCGAATGCCGGACGGTTGGCCGAATAGCCGACATTCGTTATCTTGAGGAGAGTTCGCCCGCCGCGGCGACTTTCGCACTCCCTCGATTTCTTACGACGAGACCCGTTCCATGTTGAAGAAAGCCCGTGCCCGCCACATTCTCGTGCCGACCGAACAGGCCTGCAACGACCTCAAGAAACAGATCGACGCCGGCACCGCGAAGTTCGCCGACTTGGCGAAGGCTCATTCGAAGTGCCCGTCCGGTGGCGAAGGGGGCGATCTCGGCGAGTTTCGTCCGGGCCAGATGGTTCCCGAGTTCGATAAGGTCGTCTTTTCGGCACCGGTCAACACCGTGCAAGGCCCCGTGAAGACTCAGTTCGGCTACCACCTGATCGAAGTCACCTCGCGCACCGGCGACTAGTCGCTGAAAAACGCAAGAACGGAATCGGACCCGAGCACGAGGAGTTGAGAATACGTGGATACGACCGCCGCCCTATCGGCCGACGGATCGCGTCGTAAGCGATTCACTCCTCGCGCTCGGTTGCTGACGATTCTCGGCGTGGGCGGCTTCGTGCTCGCGATCATTCGCCTCGCACCGCTTCCGATCGACAATGCGATCCGTTTTGTCGCGTCGGAAGTTCTCTTGCTGCTGGTCGGCGTTCTGCTGTTCGTTTGGAGCTTGCAGTTCGTCTTTACGACGCGCCGCAGCCGCTTCGCCGTCGTCGGAACCGCGGTCTTTTGCCTCGGTGCCCTAGGCGCGGCGTTTCGCCTCGATTTCGGCGGCGATATGCAGCAGCGGTTCGAGCGCCGTTTTTGGATCAAACAGCTTCAGGCGCGGTTCGGCTACGGCCCGAAGGCGGTGATTCACGAAGCCAAGCTGGCGACGACGGCGCTCGTGTTCGACCGATCGATCGACGACTCCCTGACGTTCCTCGGACCGGGTCGCAACGGCATCTATACCGAACGGCACGGCAAGCTGGCGCGAGATTGGTCGAAGACCCCGCCGCGCGAAGTCTGGCGCAAGAAAGTCGGCGAAGGTTGCTCGAGCTTCGCGATCGCCGGAAAATACGGCTTCACGCAAGAACAAACGGAAGACAAAGCCTCGGAGCAAGTCACTTGCTACGACCTGACCGACGGCAAGCTGCAATGGGTCCATTCCGATTCGCCCGGCTACGATTGGATTCTCGGCGGCTTAGGCCCGCGCGCCACGCCGACGTTTCACAAAGGGAAGCTCTACGCGCTCGGCTCGGCCGGATTGCTCAACTGCTTCGACGCCGCAACCGGTAACGTGCTGTGGTCGCATAATATCGTCGCCGAATACGAGGCTCCGACGCCGCAGTGGGGCCGGAGCTCGTCGCCGCTCATCGTCGACACCAAGGCGCATGGAGAAATCGTCGTCGTGAGCGCCGGCGGCGACCAAGGGCGCTCGCTCGTCGCCTACGGCATCGCCGACGGCCGCCCGGTGTGGCACGCCGGGGACGAACCGACCGGTTACGCGACGCCGCAACTCGTCACGCTCGGCGGCGTCCCGCAAATCGTGATCGTCAACTTCCAGACGGTCGCGGGTCACGATCCGGAAACCGGTGCCGTCCTCTGGAAATACACCGACTGGAACGGCTCGCAACCCAAAGTGCCGCAGACGATTGTCGTCGATGATCGCCGCGTCTTTATTTCCGCCGGTTATACCGTCGGTTGTCGCATGCTCGAAGTGACGAAGGAACCGTCGGGCGAGTGGAAAGTCGACGAACTTTGGAAGGCGACGACCTTGAAACCGAAGTTCATGAACCCGATAGCCCGCGACGGCGTCGTCTACGGGCTCGACGACGGCGCCTTTTTAGTTTGCGTCGCACTCTCCGACGGCAAGCTCAAGTGGCGCTCGAAGCGAGGCGCCGACTACGGGCACGGGCAAGTCATCCTCGTCGACGATCTACTGATCGTGCAAAGCGAAAAGGGAGACGTAGCGCTGGTCGAAGCCGAGCCCAATAAATTCGAAGAATTAGGCCGGTTCACCGCCTTGCCGGAAGGACGCACCTGGAACGTGCCGGTTCTTTGGGGCAAGTATTTGCTTGTGCGCAACAACAAGGAAGCGGCTTGCTACGAGCTGCCGACTGAGTAACAAACCCCGTCGTCGGCCTTAGTCGATAAACTCAGGCACGACCAGTTTCGGGATCACGCCGGTCTCGAACCCGCGGCGCAACAAGAGCGCCACGGCTTCGCGACCGCGCGGCCCCCAATCGACCGTCCAATCGTTGACGTACATGCCGACGAACTTATCGGCCTGTTCGCGATTCAGGTCGCGGCCGTATTGCAGGGCATGGTCGAGGGCGTCTTTGCGATGTTTCAGGCCATACTCGATGCTGGCCTTCATCAACCGATTCACTTCGCGCATCGCCGCGGGGCCGAGATCCTTGCGGATCACGTTGCCGCCGAGCGGCAGCGGCAATCCCGTCTCTTGAAACCACCACTCGCCGAGGTCGACGCAGAGTTCCAGCTTCCGGTCGCCGTAGGTGAGTTGGCCTTCGTGAATGATGAGCCCGGCATCGACTTTCTTGCCGTCCCAAACGCCGGCTTCGACTGCTTCGAAGATCCGATCGAACGGCACGACGACGAACGAGAAATCATTGCCTAGGCAGAGCCGAAGCGAAAGATACGCCGAGGTCAATGTACCCGGCACGGCGATCGTCAGCTTCTTCAACTCGTCGAGGGTGTACTTCTTCGTCGCGATCACCATCGGCCCATAGCGGTCTCCCATGCTCGCGCCGCAAGGGCACAAAGCATACTTGTCGGTGAGATACGCATAGCCGTGGATACTGACGGCCGAGAGTTCGAGCTCGCCCTGCAAGGCCCGCCGGTTCAGCGTCTCGATGTCGACCAGCTCATGGACGAATTCGTAGGGGCCGGTATCGATCTTGCCCGAGGCCAAGGCATGGAACATGAAGGCATCGTCGGGATCCGGACTATGTCCGACGCGAATCGTGGTTTTTGCGGCCGTGGCCATGACATTCTCGCAGCGTATTCGTAGAGGCTCTCGACCGGCGATACCGGCCGAACTCCCCAAATCATAACGATTTCGAGCCATGCGTCGATGGGTCGAGCAGGGAGGTCCCCTTGTCGAAACCGGCCTACTTCCGGATGATTATCGAGAGAGGCCGATCCACTCGTACGGAGACGACACTTTGCAATTGCCGCGCAACCCCACTCGGGCCGTTAAGATAGGAACCTGCACGGTAGGCGGCGGGAACCCGATCGCCGTGCAGAGCATGACCGCGACGCATACGCAAGATGTCGCCGCGACGGTCGGCCAAGCCGAAGACCTACTCGCGGCCGGTGCCGACATCGTCCGCATCGCCTGCGACAGTACGAAAGACGCCGACGCGCTGGCCGAAATCCGGAAGCAAACGCGGGCGAATCTTTCGGTCGATTTGCAAGAGAACTATCGCCTTTGCGTTCAGGTAGCGCCGAGCGTCGATAAGATTCGCTATAACCCCGGCCATCTCTATCACCATGAGCGCACGAAGCCCTGGCAAGACAAGGTGCGCTTCATCGCCGAGACCGCTGCGGCCCACGATTGCGCGCTGCGCGTCGGCGTGAACTGCGGCTCGGTCGATCCCGACAAGCTCGGCAAGTTTCCGGAGCACGACTCCATTTCACCGATGCTCGCCAGCGCTTGGGAACATTGCGAGTTGCTCGACAAGATCGGCTTCACGCGCTACGTCGTGTCGTTGAAGGATTCCGATCCCGCCAAAGTGATCGAAGTCAACAAGCGGTTCGCGGCCCAGCGACCCGACGTGCCGCTGCATCTCGGCGTCACCGAGGCCGGCCTTCCGCCCGATGGGATCATTAAGACCCGCATCGCGTTCGAGCAACTCGTGAGCAAGGGCATCGGCGATACGATTCGGGTGTCGCTCACCGTGCCGAACTCGCGCAAAAGCGAAGAGATCGCGGCCGGGCGAGGCATCTTGGCCGACATCGCCGCCGGGCGCGTGCGCAGCTTCGTCGACTTCGGCTTGAAGGCGATGAACATCATTAGCTGCCCGAGTTGCTCGCGTGTCGAAAACGAAGCCTTCATCGAACTTGCGCAGCAAGTGAAAGAAATGACGAGCTACGCGCAGGAACATAAGATCACGATCGCCGTGATGGGATGCCGCGTGAACGGGCCGGGCGAGACCGACGACGCCGACCTCGGTCTCTGGTGCGGGCCGACGCATGTGAACCTCAAACGAAGAAGCGTCGAACTCGGCGCATTCAAATACGACGAGATCTTGCCGAAGCTCAAGGCCGAGCTCGATCAATTGATCACCACTCGTCCGCAATCGGCTTAGAGGTCGCTCATGACCGAAGAGCCGTTCATGTCGATGGATGAATTCTGCCGCTTGGCGAAAGAAGCGGTCGAGCAGTTGCCCGACGAGTTTCAAGAGTGGATGGAGAACGTCGTCGTCGATGTGCGCGAGAATCCCTCGCGAAGGCAATTGAAAAGCGTCGGACTCGATCCGGAAGAAGAAACGTTGCTCGGCCTTTTCGAGGGAAGGCCGGTGACGGACATGCCCGAAGTCATCGGCGACGCGATCGGCGATTGGCAGCCGAATCGGGTTTGGTTGTTCAAACAACCGATCGAAGAGGCCTGCCGCTCACGCGAAGAAGTCGCCTACGAGATCAAGCGAACGATCATTCACGAACTTGCACACCACTTCGGCTGGTCGGAAGAAGACTTAGACGAGTTCGAGTCGCAGCCGAATCCGTTCGACAAAGATCATGAAGACGATGATCAGTGAGTGATCAGCCGGAGGGCGTTAGCCCCCGGTTCCATTTCACGCTGTAATGCGCAGAGACCGGACGCTAACGCGTTCCGGCTAATTTGGTCGTGGCGGCTCGAGGACTTCATTCAGCAGGTGCTTGCCGACGCTCAGCAACACACGGCCTGTATTCGCCGCTTGTTCGCGCAGGCCGCGCCAATATTGCTCGTCTTTGAACTCGCGCAAGCAGCGCAAATACTTCAACCGTTCGGCGGCTCCGAGCGAAGCGACGATGGCGGGCAACAGACCCTCTTCGATGTTGTAGCGTGCTCCTTCTGTGAGACAGACCGGAATCACACGCTCGACGGCGACTTGAAGATCGGCCGCGGTTGCTTCGACGGCATCGCGAATTTGCTGCGCCTTGGCGTTCTGCGGACGAACGAGATCGTACGGCGGATTCCATTCGCGAAACGGCCGAACTTGATCGATATGCGAAAGCACGACGACCAGCGGCGGCAACTCCGCATCGGGGTTACGTTGAAACAGTTCGCGCACTTCGTCGAGCAGTCGACGATCGGCATCGCGAGCCGCGCTGACTGCCGAGACGACAAGCAACACCAGATCGCAGCGCGCAATCTCTTCGCGCGCTTGGTCGAGCGCTTCGGCGGTGCGCGAAGCATCTTCGTAGCCCGCGGTATCGAGGATGATCGCCTTGCGAACCCCGTCGCGTTCTAAGAGATACGGCTCGACGTCTTTCGTGCGGGGCACGACATCGATCGCGGCTCGCGTTTCGCCGAACATCGCGTTGACAAGGCTCGATTTGCCGGCTTTGACTTGCCCGAGCACGAGAATCCGCAACGGCTCGTCTTGGAGCACCCCGTTGCGTTGCTCTTCGTCGGCGATCGCGCGCTGCGAGCGTTCCGTTTTATAAGGAGCGAACTCGACGCCGCGCAACGCGAGGTGCCCGCTATAGAGCTCGATCGCGTAAAAGCCTGTCTTGCGAATCGCGAACTGCAAGGCCCAACGCTTCGTCTCGTCGGCGGAAGCGTTGAGCATTTTCGTCTGCGCGATATTACCGAGCTCGCGAGCGAGCGCCGTCGTCGGGTTGATGACGAGGGCGGCGATGCGATAGACACGATATAACGTCGGCGCATACATCGCGACCTTCTTGAGCTTGATCAGGTCGTTGATCGTCAGAATGTGCGAGCCCGGGATATGAGCCGAGAAAGTTTCGCGCAAGTCGTGCGTCACCAGTTCGACGATGTGCAACAGATGCGGCACCGGAATCTCGAACGCCGGCCGTTTCGACTTCGCATGAAATTGCCGCGCGACGACGTCGATCACTTCGCGCGCCAGGTTCAATATCGGCTCGGGCCGGTCGAGCGGAATGTCTTCGGCACGCATGCTCGACGCGATACGTTCGACATCGGCCCAAGCCGTGCGACCCGCCGGCGACCAATTTTCACCCGGCTCGACGTCTGCGGAAACGGAGAAGGGGGTCCGCTTCTGCAACCAGCGCATCATCGGCCAACCGACGAGCATGACGAGCGCCGCAAAGCTTGCCCACCAGAGCCACCAGCCGGAAACGTAGAGCCACCACGCTCCGGCGACACCGAGCAAGATGTAAGGGAGCGCGGCGAACAACGCGAGCAGCGACCATTGGGTCTTTAACTTCATCGGGTCGCCTTCGGCTTGCTGCGAAGGCGATCGAGATAAGCGTGCAGCCGTCGGCGACCTTCTTGAAAATGATCGTCGTAGATTTTGCGGAACTCGGCTTGGTCGGGCACGTTGCCGTCGCGAACGCGGCTGAAATAGAAGCAGAGCGTGAGTCCGAGCGCGTAGGTGCTTGCTCCCGAGTAGACCGCGGAGATCGCCGAACCGTATCCGGGAATGACCTTCAGCAACTCACGTCCGCCGAGCCGCCCGAGAAACCCGACCCCGAGGCCACCGAGCACTTCTCCGACCTGCTTGACGTCGAACTCTTGATGATAGATCGACGCGATCGTATGAAACATCTTCGCTTGAATCGCCAGCACAAGCGGCACGTCGACCATCGGCACCGGTACGGTTGCGGCGGCACCGGCGGCTACGGCATACGACAAAACATGCGGATGCGCGGCACGAAGATGAACGTCGCGCAGACTTTTCCGGACCTGCTCGTATTGCTGCAACATGCTGCGCAAACCGAGCGGCAAGAGTTCTTCGATCGCTTCCCAGAGTGCTTCGAGCCCATAGTCGGTCGGCTCGTAACCGTCGTCGGGAAGGGTGAAATCGACCGGCACGAACTTAGCCGGTATGCCGGCCTGTTCGAAGAGTTTGCGCTGCGTCAGGAGCGAACGTGCCAACCCATCCGGCACTTGCGGCGGAAAAGTCGTCCCCCGGTAGGGATACGGGTCTAGATGCTGCTGTTCGCGAGACAGATAACCTTCGTGTAGCGTCGTTTGAATGACGAGAATCGGCCACTGAGGGCGGGCCGCGTGGATTTGCTTGATCGCCTCCATCACGGCTTGCTGCGCATGATCCATCGCCTTCATGACGACGATGAGCAGATGGGCCTGATCTTGAAATAGGGCAATCTCTTGCGCCGGGTCGTAGTTCACTTCGCCGAGGCCGCGCGTATCGAGAAACCGGAGGATGCAATCTTCTTCGCTCGGAAAAGGGTACTCCCGTGCCGTGGCCGTGCAAGGACGAATACCGTTGCCGATTTCGGCGCGCGTGTTTTCCGTCAATGCGCGAATGAGCGACGTCTTTCCCGATTGCGTCTTACCGAGCAGCCAAAAGACCGGCACGGGCAAGGTGTGCCACACCTCTTTGAGGCATCGTTCCAACTCGGCTTCGCTCACCTTAGGAGACGCAAACTGCTCCCAGACTTTTTTGAATAGCTGTTTGGGTTTTCCCATAATGCAAGCCGGGCGAGCGAAGTGGTTCAGGCTATCGTGGCGGCCGCAGATGCAGCCGGCCGACGCAGCATTATACCGCGGCGCTCGCAATCGTGTCGGACGCCGAACGGCTCCTCATTTCTTCACGCTATCAACGAAAAAACCCGGTGCCGATGAAGACCGAAGTCTACACCAGCAACCGGGCCTCAACCGGCAGGCGGAGCCGGAGTCGTTAGGGCGACAGAGCCGAGGCCCAATCACCGATAGATAAAAAGCGCCACCGCGATAGCCGAATCGATCGGCTACCGCAGGGCGAAGGACGATCCTAGTGACCTTCCGGGCTCCCCATGACGAAGCCGTGGTAAGCCGTGTGGCCGTGTTCGCCGACGTCGAGGCCTTCGATTTCTTCTTCAGCCGAGACACGGAGGCCGATCGTGTACTTGATGATCAACCAGCAGATCGTCGAGACGACGACCGTATAGACGCCGACCGCAGCGATACCCTTAAGCTGAGCGATGAGTTGCGTCGTACCACCGCCGTGGAACAAGCCCGCAGCCGGAGCCAAAGCACCTTCTGCCGGAATTTCCGCAAACAGACCGACGGCAATACATCCCAAAGTTCCACAACCCAAGTGAACGCTCGTCGCGCCGACCGGATCGTCGCAGCGGATTCTGTCGAAGAAGATAACCGAGAAGACGACGAACACACCGGCAACGGCACCGATGATCAGCGAGTCGTTCATCGAGACCCAAGCACAAGGAGCCGTGATCGCGACCAAGCCGGCCAAGCAGCCGTTGATCGTCATACCGAGATCGGGCTTTCCGAGCACGATCCAAGCCGTGGCGGTGGCGGTGAGCGTAGCAATGGCGCCGGCGGCATTCGTGTTGACCGCGATCTTCGAGAGCAACGAACCATCACCGACCCCCATCGTGCTCCCCGGATTGAATCCGAACCAACCGAGCCAGAGGACCAAACAGCCGATGAAGGCGGCCGTCATGTTGTGGCCCGGAATAGCATTGACCTTGCCGTCAGGCCCGTACTTACCGATACGAGGGCCGAGCACGTAAGCACCCGTCATAGCGGCCCAACCGCCGACGGAGTGGACGACCGCGCAACCGGCGAAGTCCCAGAAACCGGCGTCGGCAAGCCAACCACCGCCCCATATCCAGTGACCGGTAACGGGATACATGACCACGGCCATCAGAGCACTGAAGACGATAAACGAGAGGTACTTGATCCGTTCGGCCACGGCACCCGACACGATGGTCGCAGCGGTTCCGGCGAACACGAGTTGGAAGAAGAACTTGCACCAGAGAGGAACGCCGGTCCAATTGATGGCGCCGTAGTCTCCCTTGTAGTCGGCCAAGGTCGCAGGGCTGTTGTCGGCTCCCGTGACCATCCAGAGACCGGTCTTGCCGACGTAATCGTCGGCACCGGCAACACCGTTGTCGCCGCCGAACATGAGGCCCCAACCGATGAGCCAGTAGAAGATCGAGGTCACGGCGAACACGACGAAGTTCTTCGACAGAATGTTGACCGTGTTCTTAGCGCGGGCAAAACCGGATTCGACGCAGCCGAACCCAAGGTTCATGAAGAACACCATCATGCCGCAGACCATGACCCAAACGGTATCGAGACCGACGGTGAGGGTAGCGATCTTCGTGGCTAGTTCGTCGGTGACCGGTGTTTGAGCTTTTGCCGAAGGGCCGACCAGCCAAAGGCACGCCAACACGATCACCATGCTCATGGCTGATCGCGCAAGCGTTACGTTTAAGATTCTCTTCACTTTCTTCATTCGATGTTCTCCCGTTGACAATGAAAGTTGCCGGGGCGCACGCTGAGTGCTTCGAATCGGGAGGAACGCAAGGCTTGCGATGACCTACCGACCCGCTTCGCCGCCTTTGGTGAAATGCCCGCGGATCGCAAGTACGACGCCTGCTCGATCCGCAGCGCGCAGGGCACTATCGGATCACGCATTCGTCGCGGGGCACTCAAGCAAGTCAAATGCCGGCGTCAAACGACAAACGGGAAGTTGTCGCAGTGCCGAAAGCAGGTGGGGTATGAAAGTCGCCCGAAATGCGAGCTTTCGCTACTTGGGTAATTGAAATTGAAATTTTTAGGTTGGCGCTCTTTTTTCTATTTTTGCGAGAAGC
The DNA here is from genome assembly GCA_021413845.1 of Planctomycetia bacterium. Classification (NCBI taxonomy): domain Bacteria; kingdom Pseudomonadati; phylum Planctomycetota; class Planctomycetia; species Planctomycetia bacterium. The sequence continues at coordinate 37,082 of JAIOPP010000051.1, forward strand.
CGCTTGCGCCTCCGTCAGGATTTAGGCAGCGTTAGCTGAAATCGAAGGCAGCTTGAGATCGCGACGCAAAGCGTAGCGCAGCGGTGCCGTTTCTGCGGAAGACCACGGACGAAAGCCGGCTAGCAGCCATGCCTGCTCGGATTACTCTGGAACGAAAAGGAGTATCAAAGGATGTCGGAGAATCAGGGACACGCCGACGGCTTTTTCAGTGATGAAAAGCATTCCCATGGCGCGTCGCAAGCAGGAAGATCCGTCTCCGGTACCGGTAATTTGGCACTGCGTCTTAGATCGAGAGCACCGACTGCTCTACCTCGGCAACAATGAAGCCGAAGCGCTCGCCGCCCTGATTCCCGGGGCCATCATGCGTAGCGCCCCTCGGATGGGAGACGCTCAATCGGCCGCCGCAATCGCGGTGAGTGCCATGCGCAATTCGGGGTGAAAGGCCGGCGTCTAGCCGATTGTTCCGTTTTTTAAGCACGGACCAAGCGGCCGAACTATAGTACACGCTCCCCGCCGTGGCCCCGCGCCACCCATCCCACCGTATGCAGGAGCGCCGTTCTATGACCGTACGCACATCCCTCGTCGGCCTCGGGTTGCTGCTGGCTTTATGCGTGCAAGCTCAGGGAGCTCCTCTAGACCCGCTCGTTCGGGTTGCCGACCTCAACGTCGGCGAAACGGCGACGGTCAAGCTCGCCGACGGCAAGTCGACGACGATTCGCGTGGTCGCGCTCGACGAGCAAGTCGACCCGCTTCGCGATGCCGTACGCCAAGCGCACGTCAAGCTGGAGATCGATGGCGTCCCTACGGAGATCGACGCCGGCCCGTATCGCTTACCGGTGCGCGTCGCCAAGTTGCAAATCGATTGCCCGGCGACCAAAGGTTTCAATCGAAACGGAACGCCCGAGTTCTGGGGTCTCGATAAAGACGTTCGGATACGGCTCTGGCCGGAGAACTCTCCGTGGATCCCGCGCGGTACGTTTCGCTATCCGGCCAAGCAGAAGTGGTTTGCCACGCATACGCAGATGGCAAACGAGCCGAGCTATGTCGACGGCGGCGAGAAGCCCGATGTCAGGAAGATCTATTACCACAGCGGGCTCGATATCGGCGGCAGCGAGGGGCAAGTGGAAGTCGTCGCGGCGACAGACGGACTCATAGTTTCCGTCGGCATGAATGTATTGCCGGAGCATAAGCAAGATACTCCGGTCGCTCCGCGCTACGACGTTCTCTATCTTTTAGATGCGCGCGGCTGGTACTACCGCTATAGCCATTTGAAGGAATTCGATCCCGAGATTCTCCCCGGCCGGCATGTGACGATCGGACAACGGCTCGGGCTGCTCGGCAAAGAAGGAGCGAGCGGCGGTTGGTCGCATCTGCATTTCGAGATCAAAAGCCGCCAACCATCGGGCAAATGGGGGACGCAGGAAGGCTATCCGTTTCTTTGGCAAGCGTATCGCGACGAGCAACAACCCCGCCTGATCGCCGTGGCCCGACCGCATCATCTGGTTTGCGTCGGCGACTCGGTTGAATTCGATGGGAGCCGTTCGTGGAGCGCCGAGGGAAAGGTGGCGTCTTATCGCTGGAACTTTTCCGATGGCTCAAGCATCGCGGGCGATCGCGCAACGCGCATCTACGCGAAGCCGGGCACTTACAGCGAAGTGCTGGAGATTCGCGACGCCGCGGGGCACGTCGACTACGACTTCGGCCTCGTCCAAGCTCTCGACCCCGCCCATCCGAAGCAACTCCCTCCCACGATTCACTCCGTCTTCTTTCCGACCTCGGGCATCCGACCGAACGATCCCGTAACTTTCAAGGTCCGCACATTTCGCACAACCGAGGGAGAAGAAACGTGGAACTTCGGCGATGGCTCGCCGACCGTGAAGACGCAGTCCGACGGAAACATCAAGCCCTTGGCACCGGATGGCTACGCAACGACGACGCATCGATTCGCACGGCCGGGCCATTACCTCGTGCGCGTCGAGCGAACGAACGATGCCGGCCATACTGCTACCGCCCATCTGCATGTTTTCGTCGAGTCGGACAAGCGGACGACCGAGGCCGTCGAGACGCTCCGACTTAAACCGAGCGACCTCGATCAGTTTTTCACTCCGCCGCAGAACTTAGCGGACGATTTCGGCAAGTTCCGTTCCCCTTTGAAGTTCGCCGACGGACACGAAGCGCGCTCCGCCGCCGACTGGCAGACACGGCGCCAAGAGATTCTAGCGAGTTGGCATGCGATCCTCGGCGCGTGGCCCAAGCTGGTCGAGAAACCTAAGCTCACCTATCGCAACCAGGAACGCTTAGAACACCACACGCGCCACGCGGTTGACGTCGAAGTTATGCCGAACGGCCGAACGACATCCGGCTACTTGCTCGTGCCGCATGGCAAGGGGCCGTTTCCGGCCGCCGTCGTCGTCTTCTATGATGCCGAGACGAGCGTCGGGATGGGAAAAGAACTTCACGGCTTCGGCTTTCAGCTCGCCAATCGAGGCTACGTGGTCTTGGCGATCGGAACTCCGAGCGGACGCTTTTGGCCGGATGAAAAGACCGCTGAGTTGCAGCCGTTGTCGATGTTGGCCTACGTCGCGGCGAACTGTCATACCGCACTCGCCGCATTACCCAACGTCGACCCGACTCGGATCGGCATCGTCGGTCATTCCTACGGCGGCAAGTGGGCGATGTTCGCATCTTGCCTGTACGACAAGTTTGCCTGCGCCGCGTGGTCGGACGGCGGCATCGTGTTCGACGAGCGGCGCGCGAACGTCAACTATTGGGAGCCGTGGTACCTGGGACAGGAATCGGGCATCAAACGAAAGGAAGGCATTCCTTCCGAAAGCAACCCACGAACGGGTGCTTACAAAACTCTGATCGCAAGCGGTCATGATTTGCACGAACTACACGCGCTCATGGCTCCTCGACCGTTCCTCGTCTCGGGCGGAGGCGAAGACCGGCCCGAGCAGTGGCGAGCGCTCAATCACACTCGCGCAGTCAATCGATTGCTGGGGGTCGACGACCGTGTGGCGATGACCAACCGTCGCGACCACACGCCGACGGTCGAATCGAACGAGCAAATCTACGCTTTTTTCGATCGTTTCCTGAAGCCGCGGCAAGAGTAGCTCTCGTTTTGTTTGTTGTTGCTTGTTGAAGCTGAACCGCCGGATTCCGTGATTGCTCAGGGCCGAAATGGTAACATACGCCGACGATTCCCACCTTCGAGGCTCGCGATGAAATACCGACTCGGCATCACGCTCTTGATCTCGGTTCTTACCGCCGTCGTCGCCGTCGGTGCATACGGGGTCGAAAGCAGCCCGCCTCCAGCAACCGTAAGCCAAGCGACCGCAGGCGCTGAGAAAAAGACCACGCCGGCAATCACAGGGCAATCGGCTGTCGCGATTCCTTTGTTAGCGGGAGCTTCGCCGGACAAACCGAGAGTCGTTTCTCAGACGAGCATCGAATATCTGGAAAGGATGCGGAAGCGAACGCCGTTCGGCACCAACGGCCTCGACCTCAAGGCGCTGCGCGCCGGCATGGGGGCTCGCCATGAACCGACGATCGAAAACGTCAAGCTTGTTCGCGTCAAGATCGGAGAGATTCCTTGCGAATGGGTTCTTGCACCCGGCGCCGATCCCGACTTGCGGCTCCTCTATCTCCACGGCGGCGGCTTCGTCTCCGGGTCGGGCGGGTTCTACCTTCCTCTCGCCGCTCACATTTCGGCCGCGGCTAAGTGCGCCGTCTTGCTGCCCGACTATCGCCTTGCCCCGGAACATCCGTTTCCTGCCGGGCTCGAAGATTGCGTGAGGAGCCACGACTGGATCGTCGAGAACGGCCCCACGGGCGCCGGCGTTGCGAAGGCGACATTCATCGCGGGCGATTCCGCCGGTGGCTGCCTCACGCTCGCGACGTTGCTCGCCTTGAAAGATCGAAAACGGCCGCTGCCGGCCGCTGCGATTCCGATCTCACCATGTACCGATTTCACGCTGCAAAGCGAGTCGTTGCGAACCGTTGTCGATCCCGTCATCAGCGCGACCTCGATGCCCTGGTTTCGCGATCTCTATCTGCCGACGACGACCGCTCGCGAGAATCCGCTCGCGTCCCCCCTCTATGGCGACTATCGCGGGATGCCGCCGCTGCTGATCCAAGTCGGCGAGCACGAGATGCTTCGCGACGATAGCGTTCGCGTAGCGCGCAAGATTCAAGCCGACGGAGCCACGGTCAAGCTCGAAGTGTGGCCGGGGATGTTTCATGTATTTCAAAGCCGCGAACCGCTACTTCCCGAAGCCAAAGAAGCCATCCAACATATCGCCGATTTCATAAAATCGACCACGCCCCGACGCCCGACGCCGTAACCCACCGAATGACGCTCGATTCGAGCACCACGCTCCTGCCTGTCGCATACCCGCCCTGTTCCACGCCCAATGGAGTTTGAGACGATGAAGAACCTCACCGGAATTTGCTTACTACTCGGTTTCGTTTTCGTGTCGCTAGGAGCCGCCACGCCGGCGCGCGAGGCAAACATCGCCGGCCTGCGCAAGCTCGGCTTCGTCCCTCAGTCTTCGACCATCCCGGGCGATCCGGTCAAACTCAAGATCACCGCGGCAACGCTCAAGCAACTCGAAAGCTTGATGAAGAAAGACAAAACGATCTACGTGGAAGAGAGCGGTGAAATCCAAGTTCGGTAAGTCGACGGCAACGACCCGCACGCCTTAGCTCGAAAGACCGGATCTTCTCGCGATCAATCGGCGCAGGCATGCGCGCGAACCACGTTCCAATCGACCTCGACGCCGAGTCCGGGCAAGTCGGGCACCGTGACCATCGGGCCGGCGATCTTGAGCGGATTCTTCACCACGGAAAACTCGTGGTAGATCGGCCCTAGCGCATCCCCGGGGAAGCGTTCGACGTTCATGTTCGGGCAGGCGACGATCAAGTGCCCCATCGCGGCGGTTCCGATATCGAGTTCCAAGTTCGAGCCGATCGTGCAAGCCACTCCGTGGCGGCCGGCGAACTCGATCATGCGCCGCGCGCGGCCGATGCCCCCTTGCTTGCCGGGATACACGTTGATGATGTCGCAGCACTCCTGACGAATCAGCTCTTGCGCATGCACCGGATCGAAACACATATCATCGGCCATCATCGTGCATTTCGTTTCGCGCCGTACGCGTGCGATGGCTTCGTAGTCGCCGTCGGGAGTCGGCTGCTCGACGACCGCTAATCTGCAATCGGCCAGGGCCTTGATCTTGCGGATGGCCGTCTCGGCCGACCAACCGCAATTGGCGTCGATATCCAAGGCAAGATCCAAGCCGATCACCTCACGAACCGCACGTACGCGAGCGAGATCATCGTCGCTCTCGCCGCCGACCTTGACCTTGATCGTGGTGAATCCGGCGGCGACCCGCTCGGCCGCGACTCGGCGGGCTTGTTCAAGCCCGTAAGCTCCCATCGAGAACCGACAGCGAAACGTTTGCGGCCGTGCCAAGCCGCCGAGCAGCAGGTAAACCGGCTTGCTTTCGATCTTGCCCCAGGCATCCCAACAGGCCATTTCGATCGCCGACTTGGCGAACCAATTGTGTTTACAAACGGCTCCCATCCGACGATCGATCTCGTCGACATCGGATACTTCGCAGCCTTCGACGACCGGCCCGAGCACGCGATCGATCGCGGCGCGGCAACCCCAAACCGTTTCGCCGCTCCAGACGGCGGTTGCCGTCGCCTCTCCGACCCCTTCGATGCCGGTATCGGTAATCACGCGCACCAAAACGTATTCGCTGACGACATGCTTGCCGAGCGATGAGATCATCCGACGTTCCGGCGTCAAAGGAACGCGAACCGGATACGTTTCGATCGTTTTAATCTTAGGCATAAGATCGTTCGCGATGATTCTGGGAGTGACGGTCGCAAGACTTCTTTACGGCGATACCAGACGTTCGATCACGTTCTTCGTGATCTTAGAGATGTGCTCGTCGACCGGCAACGAGCTCACATAGTTGATCGATCCGGAGGAAAACACCGCGCCCCCTTTGGGAGTTTCGAAATAAATCATGTCGGCACCGCCGTTGTCGCGATTCGTGCCTTGAGCGATGCGTAGTAAATTCTTCGGCGAGCTCGGCGAGATTTTATCGGTCTCATGGCCCGACGCTCCGCCTGGGCACCGCATGTGCAAACACTTAAGGCCGAACAAATCGCCGGCCTTCAAATCCGTTCCGGAGAAAGCCCAATGTTTCGGTTCGATCACGCGGTACGGAGCGCCGGTCATCGCGCCGGCATCGGTGTAGACCACCCCTAAAAGATTCGCTTCGCTTTCCAGCCGTTCGTGCATCCGGCTCTCGACTTCTTTCCGGCGCTGTTCCCGTTTGTCGCCGTTGCGCACGATGATCGACGTCGGCGAATCGAATTCCACTTCGCAGTTCAAGCCGTTGCCGCCGAGATACATCAACCGGCCGCCGCGACGAAAGACCCAATCCTTCAGCGCGAGATACATCTTGCGCGACCAATACTCCGGATGGGTGTGGATGATCACGAGCCGATAGTCGTCGAGATTCATCTCGCCATGATGGAATTGCGTTTCGGCATATAAGTCGAAGTCGATTCCCTCCCGTTCGAGCCAGCCGTAGAGTCGCCACTCGGCCGGCGCAAGATGACACGCTTGGCGGCCTTCGATCGGGTCCGTGATCTGCTCCTGCTCGTCGACGTGGTTGAACGGCTCAGGCCGATCGAACGACAGCGGCGCATAATTCTCGCGATCGTAAAAGATATGCTCCGGGTCGGTATAGCGATCCAGATCTTGCCGCGAATTCACGGTCGGCTTGGCAGGCAGCTCGGCGCAATGAATATAGTTGCTTCGGCCTCCGAAGCTGTTGTAGCAATTCCAATTGATGTTGCCGGCCAACACGGCGATCTTCGCCGTCGGCTTCGCCGGAGCGACGATCCAAGGAAACGAAAAGAAACGGCCCGACTTCGTTCGCGCATGAAAATAGTACAAGCCGCTGCGGGTCGGAGCGAGCTCGAACTGGCGATGAACCGGATTGTTGTTGTAGCCGATCTTATTCCAATCGACGCCGGTTCGCGTGTAGTCGCCGTCGGGCGTGATCTGCACCGTGGCTCGCGGCCCATGTTCGTCGAACCAGCCGATCGAGCGCACCAATTCTTTTTTCCATCCGTAGCGCCACAGTTCGAGCTTGTACATCTCCGGAGAATGCACGCGAAACTCGCCGCGCTCACCGGCTTTAACCCACTTCGGCCAAGCGTAACCGAGCAGCGTGTCGCGCAACATGCGGAAGTGGTAGGGTCGCGCAGGGTCGACCGTAATCTCGACGCTTTTCGAGCCATGATCCGCCAGATGCATCGTCACGCGCCAAGGGCCCGGATCGAGAATCGCATAAACCGCGCCGGTAGCACGCGATCGGGCCTCGACGCTTCGATCCGAGCGCTGAAACTCGAACAACACTCCCGGTAACGCGACATAGCGTTCGTCGCTGACGTAACCGATCAACGAGCCCTCTGCTTTGCCGGTTTCCTGCGCCTGTAGATTCGTCGCGGTGCAAAACCAAAGCCAAGCGATCGGAAGGACGAGCGCCGAGCGTGGCGATAAATACCTGAGCATGACGGGAGCCTCGTAAATGTTTCCGCTGTTTCATTTCCGATCGAAACGAGTCGCCAGACGCGAACGCAAAGCGCTCCATGCACGATCAACCGCGAACTGGATTCGGCTGCTTCCACGGCGGCGGACAGACCGTATCGAGCTGAGCGAAGTCGCCGCTCGGAACCGTCAGCTCAGCCCCGGCGACGGCATCTTGCAGTTGCGCGAGGTTCTTCACCCCCACGACCACCGAACGGACGGCCGGTTGCGCAAGAGTCCAAGCCAACGCATACTGCGACATCGGCGCGCCGGCCTCTTGTGCCAGGCCGGCGATCTTTTCGAGTCGATCGAACAATGCGTCGTCTTGTTTCCAAATCCAGTCGGGCTTCTCGGCGGCACGCGAATCGCCGGGCGCCGCTTCGCCGCGTCGATACTTCCCGGCAAGCAAGCCTCCTTGCAACGCTTGATAAGGAGTCACGCCGAGGGAATGTTGTTCGCAGAACGCCAGATCGTTTTGAAACTCGCGACGCAGCAGACTCAAAGGAATCTGCGAGCTCACGCAGCGTTGCCGGTTCCGCCGATCGGCGATCCACAGCAACTCGCAAAGCTGCCACGCCGCATGATTCGAAGCGCCGAAGTAACGAATCTTTCCCTGCTGCGCCGCGATGTCGATCGCCTCGAGCGTCGTTTCCAGCGGCACATGCCGATCGGGCCAGTGGATGATATACAGATCGATGCAGTCGGTTTGCAATCGCTTCAAGCTTCGATCGACTTCGCGCAGAATATGCACGGCCGACAATCCACGATCTTGCGGGCCCGGCCCAAGCGGCGCGCCGACCTTCGTAGCGACGATGGCCCGATCTCTCCGATCGCGCAGCGCCTTGCCGACGATCTCCTCGGCGACTCCGCCAGGGCTTCCTAAATAGCGCGCGTACCCTTCATACACGTTCGCGGTGTCGATGAAGTTGATGCCGAGATCCAGCGCGGCATGAATCAATCGAATCGCTTCCGCTTCATTGACCGGACTGCCGAACGTCATCGTTCCTAAACAGATCGGCGAGACAAGTAATCCGCTGGAACCTAACGATCGGAGATTCATAACAGTGATCCCTTTCGACGGCAAAATCGGACAACGACGAAAAACCGCGATGCGTCCTCGGGCGGAGACATTCTCGGCATTGCGCAAGCCGGCGGCAACATAGCAAAAGCTCGCGGCATACGGCATTACGCACGAGATCGGGATCCCTGCCGAATCGAGATTCAAATCCTTTCCCCGCTGGATATACTGGAACGGTTCGCCTCCCTACGCTTCCGCTCGGGTTTCTCGCCTTTTCCGGTCCCGTAATCTTGCCGCTATGAAGACTCTTCGTTTTTGCGCTGCGCCGGCGTTCGCATTTTTTCTCGGCGCGGCCTTCGCGTCCGCTGTTGGGTTCGCCGCCGAGCCCGTCTCGTTCAATCGCGATATTCGGCCGATCCTCGCCGAGACGTGCTTTCATTGTCATGGCCCGGACCCGGGCTCGCGCAAGGCCGACTTGCGGTTCGATCGGGAAGAATCGTTCTTCGGCAAGAAGACGCCGCTGGTCGTTCCCCGGCGTCCCGAGGCGAGTCCTCTTTATCAGCGCATCATCTCGACCGATGCCGATCAGCAGATGCCCCCTCCCGATGCGCACAAGCAACTCAAGCCGGAACAAAAGGAATTGATTCGCCGCTGGATCGCCGAAGGAGCTACGTGGCAATCGCATTGGTCGTTCCTAGCACCGGCGCGGCCGCAACCGGCAACCGTGAAGAACGGGGCTTGGACTCGCAACCCGATCGATCGCTTCGTGGCGGCGAAACTCGATGCGGTCGGTCTGGAGCCTGCCGCAGAAGCGGAGCGCGCCGTATTGTGCCGACGCGTGTTCCTCGACCTCACCGGCTTGCCTCCCACTCCCGAAGAAGCGCAAGCGTTTCTCAACGACAAGTCTCCCGAGGCTTACGAAAAGCTCGTCGACAAACTGCTGGCCTCGCCGCGCTACGGCGAACATCGGGCCCGCTACTGGCTCGACGCGGCCCGTTATGCCGACACGCACGGCATGCATTTCGACAACTATCGCGAGATGTGGCCGTATCGCGACTGGGTGGTCAACGCGTTCAACGGCAATCAACCGTTCGACCGCTTTACGATCGAGCAGATCGCCGGCGACTTGCTTCCCAACCCGACCGTCGAGCAGCGCGTCGCCACCGGCTTTCATCGTTGCAATATGACGACGAACGAAGGGGGAACGATCGCCGACGAGAACCTTGCCGGCTACGCTCGCGATCGTGTCGAAACGACCGCTTGGGTCTGGCTCGGGCTCACGGCCAATTGCGCCGTCTGCCACGATCATAAATTCGACCCGATCACGCAGCGCGACTTCTACGCGATGAGCGCGTTCTTCCGCAACACGACGCAAGGTTCGCACGACGGCAACATCAAAGACACGAAGCCGGTATTGTTCTTACCTCAAGGGCCGGATGCGGCGCGCTATCAAAAGCTCGCCGGCGAAGTCGTCGCGGCGAGAGAAACGTTGGAAAAGCGGCGCACACCGGCGGGCAAAGCCGCCGAGGTGTGGCAGAAGACAGTGCAGCCGGCCGAAGTCGATTTGGCCGAGACAGCTCTCACCGTTCACGCACCGCTGCGCGAAGGAGAAGGGAGCGCAACGACGGTGCGCTTGGCCGAGGGCCGTGCCACGCTCGTCGAATCGCCGGAGAAGCTCCAATGGCAAGCCGATGGTCGGCTCGGCCCGGCGTTGCAGTTCGCTGCCGAGACGTCGCTCGACCTGGGGGACCTCGGCAACTTCGAGCGCGACCAAGCGTTCTCCGTAGCGCTCTGGGTCCGCGCGGCCGAAAAGCTCAACGACGGGGCGCTGGTCGTGCGCTCGATCGCCGGCGGCAAAGGAGACGCTTGGAAGCTCGCGCTCCAGCAAGGGAAGCTCGGCTTCACGTTGCAAACGGTCGACGGCAAGAACGTGATGCGCGTCGTCACGCGCAATGCGATCGCCCCGCCGGGTAAATGGGTCCACGTCACGGCGACCTACGACGGCTCCGGCACCGACGCCGGGATGCAACTCTACGTCGGCGGCGCACTCCAAGAGACCCCGCCGCGCGGCGTGAAGCTGGAATCGACGTCGAAAGCGCCAGGCACGCTCTTCATCGGCCAAGTGTCGACGAAGAAGATCGAGCGTTTGGTCGGCGGCGCGGTACAAGACGTGCGCATCTACGGCCGACGACTCACCCTGAGCGACGCTCGCACGCTCGCGCAACTTCCGGAGACTCAAACCGCCGCCGCGATCACGGCAGCGAAGCGCAACGCGGATCAAAAGGCGAAGCTCGCGACGTTCTATCTCGAAAACTTGGACGCCCCCTATGTCGCGGTCGCCGACCAAGTCCAACGCCTCGACGACGAACGAAAGGCGATCGAGGCGCGGGCCGTCGTCACGCACGTGCAAGAAGAGAAGCCCAACTCGCCGGCGATGGCGAACCTGCTGATGCGCGGCCAATACGACAAGCTCGGCGAGAAAGTAACGCCGGCCGTGTTCTCGGCCCTGAACCCGCTCCCCGCAGATACCCCTAAGAATCGGCTCGGCTTGGCTCGTTGGCTGGTCGACCCGCAGAATCCGCTGACGTCGCGTGTCACCGTGAATCGCTTCTGGCAAGAAGTGTTCGGCACCGGGCTCGTGAAGACATCGGAAGACTTCGGCATCATGGGGGACGCACCGAGCCATCCGGAATTGCTCGATTGGCTCGCCGTCGAGTTTCGAGAAAGCGGTTGGAACGTGAAACACCTGTTCCGGCTTATGGTGACCTCGGCGACGTATCGCCAGTCTGCCGCGGCGACTCCCGCGAAGCTGGCCGTCGACCGTGAGAATCGTTTGTTCTCGCATGGTCCCCGGTTCCGCATGGACGCCGAAATGATTCGCGACTACGCCTTGGCGGCCGGCGACACGCTCACCGCGCGCATGGGAGGTCCGAGCACGAGGCCTTATCAGCCCGATGGCCTGTGGGACATCGTCGGCCTGCCCGGCGGCAACACGCGCGACTATAAGCAAGACACGGGCGAGAATCTTTATCGACGGAGCCTCTACACGTTCTGGAAACGAATGGCCCCGCCACCGAATATGGAGACCTTCAACGCTCCGGTACGCGAGATCAGCTGCTTGCGCCGCGAGCGCACGAACACGCCGCTCCAAGCGCTCGTCACATTGAACGACCCACAGTTCGTCGAAGCTTCGCGCAACGTAGCGCAACTCGTACTGAAGCAAGGAAAGGGCGACGCGAAACAAACGCTCGATCTCGCGGCTCGGCGTATTTTGTGTCGGCCGTTGCAGGCACAGGAAGCGAAAATCGTCGAGACGGAGTTGGCCGAACTCCTGAGCTACTACCACGGCCATAAATCCGACGCCGAAGCGCTGATCAAAGTCGGCGAAAGCAAGCCGGCCGCCGATCTAGATCCGGCCCAACTCGCCGCTTGGACGAACCTTTGCAATCTGCTCCTGAACATGGACGAAGCATTGAATAAGTAGACGTTTTCACTTACCGCCGCGAATCGCTATGAACCCTCTCGATACATTCCGCCAACTTGAAACGCGCCGTCAATTCTTCGGCCACGGCAAGAACGTCGTCGGCGCGGCTGCGCTAAGCGCTCTGCTCGGCCGCGAAGCCGGCACCGCGCATGGTGCCGCTCCCACTGCGGCGATAGCGCCTGCCGGCATCCGGCTTCCCGGACAGCACTTCGCACCCAAAGCCAAGAACGTGATCTATCTGCACATGGTCGGCGGGCCTGCGCAAATGGATCTCTACGATTACAAGCCGACGATGCGGAAGTGGTTCGATAAAGACCTGCCCGAGTCGGTCCGCATGGGCCAGCGTCTGACGACGATGACTTCGGGACAAGCGCGGTTTCCGATTGCGCCGTCGAAGTATAAGTTTGCCCAGCACGGTAAGAGCGGCATGTGGGTCAGCGAGTTGTTGCCGAACACGGCGAAATGCGTCGACGACATCTGCTTCATTCGTTCGCTCAACACCGAGGCAATCAACCACGAGCCCGCCATCACGGCGATGCAAACCGGCAGCCAAGTCTCCGGTCGTCCGTGCTTCGGCTCTTGGGCTTCCTATGGGCTCGGCTCGCTCAACGAGAACCTGCCGACGTTCGTCGTGCTCGTCGCCGTGCCGACGAACCGAGAACAAGAGCAAGCCATCTCGGCCAAGCTCTGGTCGAGCGGCTTTCTACCGGGCCACTACACGGGCGTTGCTTTTCGCAGCAAAGGCGATCCGATTCTCTACATCAACAACCCGGCCGGAGTGCCGACGGAAGTGCGCCGTCGCATGCTCGACGGGCTCCGTTCGCTGAACGAACAAACATTCCGCGCCGTCGGCGATCCGGAAACGCAAACGCGCATTCAGCAGTATGAAATGGCGTTCCGGATGCAAGCGAGCGTGCCGGAACTAACGGCCTTCGAGACGGAATCGGCAAGCACGTTCAAACTCTACGGTGAAGAAGCGAAGAAGCCGGGCTCGCTGCCCAACAGCATGCTCATGGCTCGCCGCCTCGTCGAGCGGGGCGTCCGCTTCGTGCAAATCTATCACAACAATTGGGACCATCACGCCAACGTCGCCGGCCGTATGCCCGTGCAATGCCAAGACGTCGATCGTGCCACCTACGGCCTGATCAACGACCTGAAACAGCGCGGCATGTTCGACGATACGCTGATCATCTGGGGAGGCGAGTTCGGACGCACGATCTACTCGCAAGGAGGCCTCACGGCGGAGAACTACGGTCGCGACCATCATCCTCGTTGCTTTACGATGTGGATGGCCGGCGGCGGCGCGAAAGGAGGCACGGTCTACGGCGAAACCGATGAATTCAGCTACAACATCGTGAAAGACCCGGTCCACATCCGCGACTTCCATGCGACCGTGTTGCAACTCTTAGGCTTCGACCACATGCGCTTCACTCATAAACACCAAGGCCTCGACTTCCGCCTCTCGGGCGTCGAACCGGCAAGAGTGATCAAGGAGTTGTTGGCATAGAAGCCTGCCCGCAACTTTCGGCTGTCTCACGTTGATGCTTGCCGCTTGCGACCGCCGAACAGCGTCGCGCATGCTGCGATCAAACAGCCCCCCAGCGCCAAGAGCGAGACGATCCTGCCGTAATAAATTCCGCCGGATTGGAACTCGAAATCGACGCGATGCTTTCCCGCTGGAACGACGCATCCCATGAAATCTCCATTCACTCGCTCAGTCGTCGTCGGTTGCCCATCGATGCGAGTTTGCCAGGCCCCATCGAAGCTCTCGGAAAGTACCAACAACTGCCGATCCGGAGCATCGACATTCACGGAAATGCGCTGCGGCTGATCGTCGGCGAGCGTGGCGGTTCCAGGCGTGGAAGGGGGCACGTCGATGGCGTGCGTCACCAGCGCCGTGGTATCGACATCGATGCGATTGATGTCGGTCTCCGGCGTGTCGCTCGTTTGAGTCTTGCTGACCAACCGCACGCGCGGAAGCGGATTTGGAACCGGACACCACCCCTCGTTCTTGGGCGTCTTCACCCCCGCGACCAGCGAATCCATATTCGCTGGTTGCCAGAACCAGGAGACGTCGGCAACGCGCAGAGAATTCAAATCGGAATAAATCAAACGCTTATTGGGGTAGAGACCGGCATAGCCGGTAATTGCGCGATAGTTCAACAGCAGGCTCGTCGTATCGACTTGAGGAAGTATCCAGACACCGGGCGTACCCCAGTCGGCAAAGCGTCCTTTGTGGTCGGGAGGTAGAGCAAGCCGAGCCACGAATTGATCGAACGTCGGCAATTTGCGCCAACAGACGTCGGTCCTAATATCGGCCACGCTGAAGAAACCGAGGTCGAGGGCCGTCCAAATAACCAGAATGTATAGACCGGCTCGAATTCCTCGAGCCGCCAAGGTCAATCCGAGCGCCGCGATTCCGATCATCACGGGCCCCATATAGAACTGCGCCTGAATATGGCGATCGGCTTGCTTGTAGTTCATCTCCTTGGCAATGATTAATGCCATCACGACCGACCCGACAAAAGCCAACCAAGGCAATGTTAAATGTCGCCAGGGAGTCTTGATCTTGTCCCGAGTGGTAACCATCAATCGCGAAAAGGCGACTGCGGAAATGATAGCCATGCCGAACTGCGTAAGAGTTAGGTATCGACAAGGAGCTCGCAACGTCCCTGCGACGGGCAACCAAAATTGCAGGTAATATAGTTTTCCGTTCAATCCCATCGACAAGACGGCGCTGAGCACGACGAAGGCGAAGGCCCAGATCGACAGGTGCAAAAGAGATCGCGACGATGCCGGTGGGGACCGAGTTTCCGCTTCGTTGCTTGACGAAGTCGCAGGCGCGGCCGACCGATGGTATGCAGCCGTGAGCCACCAGAGGGTCAACAACAAGGGCGCGGCGCCCAGATAGGTCGTTAGAAACACCATTCGAGTGCGATACGGAGCGACGACATCGAGAAACGCCTCCGACTCGATGACCGGATGAGGCAGAATATATCGATCGCCGGCCGCGCGCGTCGAGGATGCGAAAACCGAGTAAGTTGCAAACAGCTGCACCGCGCCGACGCATAGCCCCAACAACATTCCGCCGATCACCAGAGCCCAACTGCGCCACCCCGCTCGTTGTTGAGTCAGCACGTAAGCAGCGTAAAAAGCCGCCGTAATCATCGACATCCACAACGATTGAGGATGACCTAATAGAATCATCGAACCTGTCAAAAGGGCGATGCCGACACACGACCGACATTTGAGCTGCAACGACGTCGCATATGCGCCGACGTCAATGGCCCAGAGCAACCAAGGTATATGCGCTAGGATGGTCGTTAGCTGTGGTTGCTGCGTGTGTTGCACAAATTGCAACGAAAACGCTGCGAGCAACCCACCCATCCAAGCGCCACCCCGGCCGATATGCTTGCGGAGAAAAACAACCATGCCGGCTAATACCAGCACCATAGGAAGCACGACTTCGATGCCATAAGCCTGATCGAACGGTAACCAGCGATACATTAACCAATGCAAAGGATGGTATGGCCCGTGCTGCCCCTCGCCGGTCAGAAAGAAGCCGCCGAAAAGGTGCGGAACCCAATCGATAGGCACGCCTTCTTGCAGGCATTTAGCATAGTAATGGCGAATCGGTAGCTCGAACCAACCCAGGTCGCCGTGAACCGGAAGCCGCCCACGAAAAATCGGCGTTAAGAAGAATGCCAGGAGCACACCGGAGGCAAGCATCAGGCAGGCTACCAGACTTTTATCCGAAGCTGCCCATGTCTTAAATCTGCCTTCGGGCTTGGGAAGCGGCGAATTCGAGTCGGTACTCATGTGTTTATTTTTATGACGAAAGTTCGAGCGACAAGAAGCATTGTGTTCGATGTTGGGTCGGTCAGTGTTCACACTTGACGAAGACCGCTACGCATTGCGCCTTGCCTAAGCCGCGCGACGCGAGGGAGCTTCAAAGTCGGCGGTTCTCCGCGATACAGGCGGCGAAGACCATCGAAAACGGATAAAGATCCGTAGTAGGTCGAGGCCGGCAGTCACGAAATGCCGCGGGCGGAGTTTAGATCCTGCAACATCCTCCCAACGGAGCAGCGGCACTTCGACGATCTCGCGCTCGGACTGTAAATCGGATCGGGCTCGCGCCAGCAGCTCGACGTCGAAACACCATGCGCTCGAGAACGGCTCGGCGAAGATGCGCCTCGCTAAACCGGACTCGAAGAGCTTGGCGCCGCACTGCGTGTCGTAGACCGGCATGCGAATCGCGATGCTGGCGATCGTCGCGAATATTCGTCCGAGTAAATGACGGCGACGGCGGCGGACGATGGTAGCGCCCAATCGCCGGATTCGACTTCCGCAGAGCATTCCCACCGACTCGTGCTCGGCTGCGGCCGAGAAGAATCGCAGAAGCTCATCGAGCGGAGTCGCTAAGTCGGCATCCCAATAGCCGACGAAAGCTGCGGGGGCCTGTGCCAATGCATGCAACACGCCACGCCGAACCGCTTCGGCTTTTCCGGAGTTCCTTTTCAGATGATGCACGACTGCGCGGCCGCCGGCTGCGAGCGCTAGGCGTTCGAGCACTTCCGCCGTTCCATCACGACTGCCGTCGTTGACGAAACAGAACCGCACCGCCGGATAACGGCGCATAAAGCTCGTAAACGCGGTAAGGTCGAGACGTTGTTCCTCGTTGAAGCAAGGAACGACTAACCACGTCGTCGGCATAGTGCGTAGCATGAAAGTCCTGGAATACGGATGTGTGCTTTTGCCAAAAGTCGCGAAACGGACAAGTCGAAATTAAGCAGGCCCGTGTATAGACGGCGAGCTTGCGAACTTCCGTTCCAAGCGGAGATTTCCGTCCGTTGCAAGGGCGCAACAACTCCGGACTTCTCCAGAATCGTGCGCCCGGCACGAACCCAAAGCCCGGAAAGGAAACAGTACCCACCCTCTACCGGTTGCAAATCGGCGGCCGTCGCTAAGGCACGCAATCGCCCATAACTGTAGCGCCGATAATGCCCCAGCAATCGATCATGCGAGCAGTATAGAAACTGCATCGCGGGAACCGTTAGCAAGAAGTAAGCGTCGTCTCGCATCGACGAGTGCTCCGTAAGCGATCGGAGCAAGCCGACATCGTCGGCGACGTGCTCCAATACGTCCATGACGAGCGTTAAGCCGACCTGACCGTCCTCCGGATCGACATGCTCCATCGATGGGGAGAGATGGAGATTCTCGATCCGATGCAAATCAGCGAAGCGCTCGTAGCTACTCTCTTCAAAAGCAGTGTCGACCGCATCCACGCGTACTTGAGGATAGGTCTCCGCTAGGTGCCGACTAATGAAAGCGTCGCCGCATCCTAGATCGAGTATGCGTCCCAAGCCTCCGGGTGATTGTTCGTGGAGTCTCCGAGCGAAGTCGGCGGCAAACGACCTACGGCTTAGCTCCCAGGGATGACGGGATACTTCTTGGTCGGCGAGCGTCGGTAGTTCACATAAATCCACAGCAGGCCTCGCAGACTAAAAGGAGATGTTCTAGAGGGAATGATGTCGGCTGCGTCTCATCGGCGACAAGATCAACGCCGGATGGCATTAACAGACGGCGACTGCTTTCGAGGACGCTCCGCAATTGCGGTATCGCGCGGAAGTGCTTGCGGTATGTAAGTCATCAACATCTTCTCGGCCGTTTCTTGGATCACAACATCGGGGCGTTCACGGTCGATGAACTCCTCGGGAAACTCCAATTGCCAATGGCAGGAGAGCCGTTGCCAATGCTCGGAAAAATACTTGTGCATGTAGGGATAGAACGAGTCGTGCAACATCACTGCGCTACGAAGCGGGGCATCTGCAAGCCCCTGGGTCGCATGCCCTGGCCCCCCTTCCCACAAAACTTTCGCCTTCGATAAGCTCTTAGGCGCAATTCGGACTTCGTAATCACCCGTCGGAAGTATGATGTCGAACTTTTTGGCGATCTTGCGAACGAACTCAGGAACATCGATCATCTGCGAGAGATCCCCTTCGCTTCGCGGTATCTCTTGCGCAACGACCTCGAACTGATCGAGCGGCATGATTTCGACACCCGGCAAATGCTTACTCAACCGCGACATCAAGGCGCGATATGCTACATACGCCCCGTAGTCGTTCCAATGCGTATCAGTTCGCTGATAGGTTTGCATTCGGCCCTTCGCGGCGATGAGATCGTCGCGTAAGTCGATGAACTCTAAATTCTTCACGCCTGCCAGTCGTTCCTTTAATTGATCCAAGCGGGAACGACGCCCTTGACGTCCGATGCGTTCCGGGACGTTCTCAGGATAGATCGTGTGAGGATTAGGCGCGAACATGAGCACGTACAAGCATCCGCGCTCAGCAAGCCAAGCAGCCCTCGCTTCAACGACTTGCGCCCATTGCTCAAGTTCCACGTCACGCAGCGGCAACGTCGCGGTATAGTCTTCTTTCATGCAATGCCCGGAAAAGTAGAGCCACCCGTTTTCTCCGATGACGACCGAAGCTCCGCCACCCTTGCCGGCATAAATAGGGCACTCGCTCACCACTCCGCAGAGTCGCCCGAGCGTATGCAATTGAATGAATCGACGACGCAAGCCGACGTAGTCGTTGAACCAGGTCTCGAAGCCTTTGGGAAACGCACGGACTTCGTCGAACTTCTTTTTCAGCGGCGCGTCGGCGAGCGGATGAATCGACGGAAATAAGTTGGGCATGCGTTTTTCGTGTCGATTCATGCACTCACGAGCCGCCTCGGGACGGATCATAAGAACCGGCAACGTGATGAAGGGGAGAAATAGAGCGATCATCGCGCGTTCGCTCCATAGTTGGATCCGCTGCGCGATGTTCGCGTCGTCGACCGTAGCCATACGGCATCCTGCCTGAAACGAGTAAAGAAGAAGAGTTAGCGGCTAGCCGAATCAGAAGCGAAAGTAAATAAACGGATTGTAAGTAGCCGCCAACATGACGGAGGTAGAGGCGACCAGCAGCAGCATGACGGCAACCGCGTTCGCAGCACCTAACAGCGGCGGATAGATCGCTCCCCACAGCGGCCTTCGCTCAACCACAGCCGGACACAGACTCGACAGGCTCGGTAGGCGTGTCGTGAGGGGAAGCGATAGCAGTATTCCTGCGGCCATCGTAAGCCACAGGCCCGGATCAAGCGTGAGTGCGGCAGGCCAGTCACCGGCCGGAGCCGATGAAAATCCGAATAGCGCGCAATAGAAATGTGATGCAGCGGTCAATGTTTCGGCGCGAAACAGAACCCACCCCATCAATACGATAAATACCGCATACGCATGGCAGATCGGGCGTCCACAACGATCCAAAAGCTTCGTGAGTCCGGCCCGTTCGACGATCAGGAATGCGCCGTGAAAAAGCCCCCAAGCGACGAATGCCCAGCTTGCGCCATGCCACAAGCCGCACAACAGAAACACGATCAAGAGGTTCAAGTAGGTACGGACATTCCCCCGACGGTTACCGCCGAGCGGAATATAAACGTAGTCGCGAAACCATGTCGAAAGCGAGATGTGCCAGCGGCGCCAGAAATCGGTGATCGAATTCGCGTAATACGGATAGTTGAAGTTCTCCAAAAATCGAAAACCGAACATCTTTCCGAGGCCGATCGCCATATCGGAATAGCCCGAGAAGTCGAAATAGATTTGTAGCGCATATGCCACGATCGAGAGCCACGCCAGTCCCGTCGAAAGCTGTTCCGGAGCGGTCGCGAAGCCTGTGTCGGCGACGACTGCCATCGTGTTGGCGATCAGCATTTTCTTAGCGAGGCCGAAAGTGAAGCGTTTCACTCCTTCGGCGAATCCTTCGCGAGTCGTGCGGCGCGACTCCAATTCTTGGGCAACGTCGGAATAGCGCACGATCGGGCCGGCGATGAGTTGCGGAAAGAACGCGACATACAGCGCTAGTCGCAGCGGGTTGCGCTGCACGGCAACTTCGCCGCGATAGACATCAATGACATACGACATCGCTTGAAAAGTATAGAAGGAGATCCCGATCGGCATCACGACATCGTGCGACCAGGAAAACCCGGCCATGCCGAAACGACCGGCCAATTGATCGACGGCCGAGAGAAAGAATCCGCAATATTTGAAATACCCGAGGAGCAGCAAGTTGGATGCGACGGCGAGGCCAACGACCCAATGAGCGAGTCGGCCTTTGCCGGCGCGATGCACGCCCAGCCCAAACAGATAGTTCATCGTGACCGAAAGGAGCATCACCCAAATGAGCGCAGGCTCTCCCCAGGCATAGAAGAACAGGCTGGCGGCTAGCAATAATCCATTGCGAAAGCGCTTGATGCCGAAGTAATACAGCAGCAAGACGATCGGTAAAAACAGGAACAGGAATACGGGCGTGCTGAATAACATGTAACTTCTCGGCTCAATATGTTGTCACGGTTCGCGAGCTGGAAAGATTCGCAAAAACGTCGCTCGTAAAGCGATTGATTTTTAGGCTGCGACAGGAACCGGTCGGACACCCCCGCGCGATAGCTTCAGGGACAGTCGCGGCATTAGCGCTGCGACAACGGCTTCGGGCGGCTGTTCCGTCATACAGCGAGCCTCCTCGAATCCGCGCGGACACCTCTTCAGCCAGTCGCCGGTCGACCACCAACATCCACCGCAGAACGTCGGACGAACGTTGACGTTCTCTTCGTAACCGAAGTACTCAACCGAGGTCGGACCGAAGACCACGCACGACTCGACCCCGAGACAAGCGGCCATATGCACAAGCCCGCTTTCGTTATCGAGATGAAAGAGGGAGTGTCGAATGACCTCGGCGGTTTCTTGTACCGACGTGCGATCGATCAGATTCACGTCCACTTCCGAAATAGGCGTACTGGTCTTGGTGCCTAGTTGCACGAAGCAAAGGTCGGGATAGGATTCTCGCAGCAACGCGACGACTTCGCCGAAACGCGTGTAGCATTTCGTAGCAGGCTTCCCCTCGCCGACACGCAAGGCTTCTTGATTATCGAAGCCGTTATGAACCGTGACGTACTGCCTTCCCTCCAAACCAAAACGCGACAACGTCCGACTATCGGTCACAAGATCAAGACGAGGACCGCCGTATTCAAACCCGGACATTCGCTGCAAGAATGAGTAGCGGTTCATGTTCATGTAGACATTCGTCTGCGCGAGCATCGCATCGAGGCGAGGGTGGTTATGCACGAACAATTCGATCTTCGGCATGAATTTTTCAATAGCCGAGGTGACACGAAGGAGTTTTGAATTGCCTTTCTGTATTGCCGCCCGCTTCATGGCCCACGGAAAAGCAACGACGAACGACATGAGCCACATCGCCAAAGGGTAATTGTGATAGGCCGCTTTCCAATTGCGAGAATCCTCGTAGCAAGCGTTAAACTGCTTAAACGAAGAAAAGATCCACTTGGCCGTCTCAGGGCGAAGACTAAAGACGTCGAATTTAAAATCGCCTACTGTATCCAGCAGATCGCGTATGTATCGGGCTGCGATCAAATGATCGCCGATTCCGCCTGAAACCCGAAACGCAACGGTTACATCGCCGGAAACCTGATGGTCTTTAAATGGAATTCGAGCCATCGTGCGGCCATACAAAAAACATGCCGCATGATGCACATAGTGCAGCAAGGTACCCGGCGCTGCGGTGTGAATTCCAATACGATTATAAAGCCGTACTGCTAAGTTCATTGTTTTTAGTGCTGCTTGAGGTTACGGAGTGCCGCTCGCAACATCACGGTTGCTTCGTCGTAGACGTCGTCGACGCCGATCGACGACATCCCGCGATAGTCGGCATGAATGGTGGTTACTTGCGGGCCTGTCGGTTGAAATTGAGTAAACGACGCCCGATCCGAGAACAAGCAGATCGTCGGTCGCCCTGTGGCGGCCGCGATATGCGTCGTGCCGGTATCGTTGCCGATGTATAAATCCAAATCGTTGACGACCGTGGAGAATTGCACGAGGGAAAGGCGGCCCGAATAATCCAGTACTTGCTCGACCGGCAAGGTGTCGACCACGGCGCGGTTCGCCTGACTCTGTCGCTGAGATCCGAACAGCACGATCGTGGCGGTGTAGTCTTGGATGAGTTGCCGAACGAGCAGCACGAATCGCTCCAGCGGCCATTCCTTGAATCCGCTTCCCGCGCCGACGTTGACGCCGACCAAGGGGCCGGAGCTTCGCGGTAAGGGAATTTTCGGAAGCGATGTCGATGCGATACGCCGCACTTGCCGTTGCGACGACTCTACCGCTCGATATTCGGCAAGCACGGCCGAGGTGAGCAACGTCAACAGCGTTCGATTGTGCAGCCCCTTCGAGCAGTCGTCCCAAGCGACGATCGCCGGCAAGACGACACGCATATCGTCCGGCATGTTCGGCGAATAGAAACCGGCTTTGAATCGGGCGCGCACATGCCCGAGCAAGAACCGCGTATCGGGCGCGACGCGGAGATCGACGGCCACGTCGAATTGCGGAAGATCCAGCGCCGCGAACTCTTGAGGTTGAAAGCAAACGCCTTCGTTATCGCCCGAATGCTCCGGCAGCACGTTTAAGCAAACGACCCGGTCGAATAGTCCGGAGGCCAACGCAAGCTCACGATTCCAAGCTCCACAGACAAGCGTGAAGGCGGCGCCCGGAAAGCCGTCGTGAAGTTGCTGGATCGCCGGCAAGCTCAGCACGAAATCGCCGATATGATCGAGTTTGAGAATGAGGTGGAGGAATGCTCAATCGCTTCAGCAGCGCGAACGGAATTAGCGCCCTGCTTGTGTCGAAAAAATTCACGCACGACCAGCGGGCGCACAAAGCGAGTGTAAAACACCTCGCGTCGCGAATGCACGGGCATCAATCGTGTGCGCAAATGAGTCAACAGCGACGCGACTTCCATCGTCACGTTGACCGCGTTGTCGGTTTGTAAGCTGTTCATGGCTCCATCCGCATGCCTCAGCGTCGTTTTTTTCTTCCTTAAAAAACGTGTAGCTATTCGGCGGGCGGAACTCTACCCACATCGAGCGGTATCGGTCAACGCCGATCTTGCGGGTGCGTGGTTTCAAGCGATCACGTCGGAAACCAGTATCGGGATGAACTCGAAACTATGCCCCTTTCGGTCGGATTAGACCGAAGAATTGCCAGGTCGCCTTTATCACGCCCTAAATACCCAACGTCCGCAGCATCGCAAACTAGGCCCAAGCTTGGCATTTTCAAAGGCCTGCTGCTACGATTTCAGCCTTAATTCAGGTCGCCCCATAGAATTTGAGGGTTTGCTTAGTTCGCAAAATCTCATGCATATATTTCTGTCCATTCCGTAAGATCCGGTTATGCTGAGGGGGCTTACCCCAGGGTTGTGAAGCTAGCTTTTCGGTTGTTTTGCTTGATCGAGGATTCGTTGTGTGGCGAGGTGGCCTCCTCGGGCTTTAGGACCGAGCGGAGCTACGGGCTGCGCGGGAGATTTCTTTTTCTTGCGGGGTTCGGTGAA
>JAIOPP010000052.1 GCA_021413845.1 Planctomycetia bacterium
GAGCCGCTTTGGCGCTCTGCACCTGAGCCCGCATCAATTCGCCGGTCGGGTCCGTCACCGTGTGCATCCGCAACACGCCGTTCGCATCCACGATCACGCCAGCAGCGGCTCGTTGTTGCCCTCCACCACCAGGCGGTGGATCGGGGGGCACTTGTTGGCCGAAGACGCCCGACGAAGAAGCCGCGACGATCGCGAGGCCCGAAAGCAAGAGCGCGAGGCCGTGAACCGGATTGCGTCGTGAAAGCATGAACAGAATTCTCCGCTACCGTTGATTCCGAGTCGCCCGGCAGCCGCAGTTCGAAGGAACCCACGGCACGCTCGGACGACGATTGACGAACTAGCAATAGGAAATGGGGCCTATGACGGCCGATCGAAACGAGAGTTTGCAATAACGCTCCGCGCAGGGAGGATCGAAGTGCGGCGGCTGCCGTTTTCCGATCACTGCGCGGTATCCCTCATTCTTACCTCTGATTCTAAGTAGGAAAGATAGGTAATTCAAGGAAAAGAGACGGGTTCGACCTTCGCAACCCTGAATCGGCCGGAGAATCGGCGAAAACGGGACGATTTTAAGAGCTATGAAGGTTAAATCGGTTGGAACGGCCTCGTTTCGTGACCATCGCAGCTCTTTAATTCTCTCTGGTCTGCTCCCCTACTCTCGCTGCCCGCCCCCTTTGGCTCCCGCCCACTGTGGTCGCTGCTGTGGGGTCGGTTTGAATTCGGCGGTCATGACCCGCAGGCTTCCTTCGCCGAGAAAGTCGACCACGCGCCGCTGCATCTCGGGAACGAAGGCGACGCGCACGCCGTCGCTACCGCACACGACGCGCGAACGGTCGGCCAGCGTCAACACGAGTTGCACTTCGCAGTTGCCCGGGTAGCCGCGCAGGATCTCGAAGAGCCCCTGTAAGCCTTTCTCGCCGTGCTTCGTTTCGTCGACTTTGACGATCACTCCTTTCGTGAACCGCGAGGCGAGCGCATCGAGCGGGATCACTTCATTCACGATGAAGTTCGCTTCTTCGCTGCCGGGCCGTTTGTCGATCACGCCGCGCAGCGCCACGATGCGATCCGCTTCCACATGCTGACCATGCTTGGCATAGTCTTCCGGCCACAGGATGCAACGCATGATCCCTTGCATGTCTTCCAAGTCCCACATCGCGTACTTGGTGTTTACCTGGCCGGGGCGAGGGTTCTTCGTATGCGACATCTTAATCGCCGCGATCATGCCGCCGAGCAGCACTTCGGTGCGGTGCGGCAAGGCGGTCGCTTCGATATTGGTGTGCGTGCAATAGGTCTTGAGCGTCGCTTCGTGTTCGGCCAAGGGATGGCTGGTGAGATAGAAGCCGAGCGTTTCTTTCTCGGCCGCCATCTCTTGGCGCTGGTCCCAATCGGGAACGATCGGCAAGTTCGTATGCGCTGCGCCGCCGGCCGTCGGGGTCGGTTCGTCGTCGTCGTCGAAAAGGCCTTTCTGCCCGCGCTTCTTGTCGGCCAAGACCGAAGCGGCCGATTGCAAGGCCTTGTCGAGCACCGCGGTCCACTGGGCGCGCGTACCGCCGAGCTTGTCGAACGCACCGGCTTTAATGAGCGATTCGATCGCCGTGCGGTTCACGGTCGAAGAATCGAGTCGGGCACAGAAGTCGAAAAGATCGCGATACGGGCCGTTGAGCTTTCGTTCTTCGGCGAGCGAGGTGGCCGCGCTGCCGCCGCAACCGCGAATGGCCGAGAGCCCGAAGATGATCTTCCCTTCGCGCACGGTGAAGTCGGCCGCCCCTTCGTTCACATCCGGAGGGACGACGGTGATGTTCATGCGGCGGCAATCTTCCAGATGCTCGACGAGCGAGTCTTTCTTCTTGAAGTTGCGTCCCTCGATGTCGCCGCAGAGCAGGGCGGCCATAAACTCGACCGGGTAGTGGGCCTTGAGGTAGGCCGTCATGTAGGCGATCAGCGCGTAGGCGGTCGAATGGCTTTTGTTGAAGCCGTAGCCGGCGAACTTCTCGATCATGCCGAACAGGTTTTCCGCCTGCGCTTTGGTCAGTCCTTTGTCGGTCGCTCCGGCGATGAACTCGTTGCGGAACTTCGCGATCATCTCCAACTTTTTCTTGCTGATCGCTTTAATGCAGGTGTACGCGCTGGAGAGCTCGATGTTCCCCAAGCGGTTCAAAATCCGCATCACCTGCTCTTGATAGACCATCACGCCGTGCGTTTCTTCGAGCACTTCCTTCATCACGGGATGCAGGTATTCGGCCGGCTTGCGACCGTGCTTCACCTCGATGTAGTCGTCGACCATGCCCCCTTCCAGCGGACCGGGACGATAGAGCGCATTCGTCGCGATGATGTCGCGGAAATGGTCCGGCTTCATCCGCTGCAAGAGATCGCGAATGCCGCCGCTTTCGAGTTGAAACACCCCTTTGGTTTCGCCGCGGCACAGCAAGTCGTACGACGGTTGGTCGTCGAGCGGAAACTTATAAGGGTCGATCCGCACACCGGTCGATTGCTCGATCAGGTCGACTGCCCGCGCTAGCACCGTGAGGTTGCGCAGACCCAAGAAGTCCATCTTCAACAGACCGGCTTTTTCGACGTCGCCCATGGCCCATTGCGTGATGATTTCGTCTTTCCCTTGCACGTGCTGCAAAGGAACGTATTCAATCAGCGGCGAGTCGGCGATCACGACCGCCGCGGCATGCGTGCCGACGTTGCGCGCCAGACCCTCGATCTTCATGGCGAAGTCGTAGAGCTCGCGCGTGCGCGGATTCTGATCGTAATTGCGCTTCAGATCGTCGCTCTTCTGCAGAGCTTCTTCGAGCGAGATCCCGAGCTCTTCGGGCACCATCGCCACTAAGGCGTCGACTTCCGGAATCGTCCAACTAAGCGTGCGGCCGACGTCGCGAATCGCGGCCCGAGCGGCCAGCGTGCCGAAGGTGCCGATCTGAGCGACGTTCGCCGAGCACGTAGTTGATGACGTCGACGCGGCGATCTTTGCAGAAGTCGATGTCGATATCGGGCGCTTCTTTGCGATTCTCGTCGAGAAAGCGCTCGAAGAGCAGATCGTACTTCAATGGACAGACGTGGCTCAGCTTCAGCGCAAACGCCACGATCGACCCGACGCCGGAACCGCGCGCCGAGCACGGAATGTTGTTCTCGACGGCGAAGAGCACGAAGTCCCACACGACGAGGAAGTAGTTCGCGAAGCCGAGCTTATTGATGCAATGCAGCTCGCGATCGAGTCGGTCTAAGACGACTTGCGCGAGCGTGCCGTCTGCGGCCCACATTTCGGGCACGTCGGCATAGCGTTCCTTCAAGCCGTCGATGCACAGCTTGTATAAGAAGTCGGGAGCCGTCGTCTCGGCCGGGATCGGCAGAGTCGGGAAGTATCGCTTGCCGAGATCGAGATTGATATCGCAGGTGTTCGCGATCTCTTGGCTGCGAGCAACGGCGTCTTCCAGGCCCGGAAACGCGGCGTACATCTCATCGGGAGCGCGCAGGTAGAACTCGTTCCCTTCCATCTTCATGCGCTTCGTGTCGGTGCGGAACTTCCCCATGTTGATGCAGAGCAGCACGTCTTGCGCTTCGGCATCTTCACGGTCGACGTAGTGTGCATCGCTGGTGGCGACGAGCGGAATGCCGGTGCGCTTCGCGACTTCGACCGTAGCTTCCAGCGCCCAACGTTGGATATCGACGCTGTTGTTTTGAATCTCCAGAAAGTAGCGATCGCCGAAGATATCGCTGAACCACGTCGCGATGTTGCGCGCGGCTTCCCAATCGGGCTCACCGCCGCCGGTCCTGAGGAGCGTCTTGCTGAGCTCTCCCGAGACGCAGCCGGAAAGGCAGATGATCCCTTCGCTATGATCTTTGAGCAGTTCCTTGTCGATGCGCGGCTTGCGATAAAAGCCTTCGAGATAGGCGTGCGACGCCATCTTGATGAGGTTCTTGAAGCCGGTCCGATTCTGCGCGAGGAGCGTGAGATGGTAGCTCGCCTCTTGATCGCCGGTGGGAGCTTCTTTGTGATGTCGGCTTCCCGGCGCGATGTAGGCTTCGTAGCCGATGATCGGGTTGATCCCTTCGGCCTTCGCCTTCTGATAGAACTCGAGCGCGCCGTAGAGGTTGCCGTGGTCGGTGAGCGCGAGCGAGTTCATGCCCGTCCGCTTCGCCTTGGCGATGAGTCCTTCGATCGAGCTGGCACCGTCGAGCAAGCTGAAGTGGCTATGACAGTGCAAGTGCGTGAACGGACGGCTCATGCGAATCCTCTCGCTTATTCAGGCCCATCCCGGGGAAGTGTCGCGAGGGGATGAGAGCAACGAATTTTATCGTTACGGGCCGATAAAACCAACCAGTCGATTTCCGCCGTGCGAACGACTTGCGCGAAAAAACACGCGACGCTTTACGACGGTTCTTTCGGCTCGGCGACGGTGCGCACGTATTCCGCGAGCCGCCATTGCAGATCGACTAGGTTCTGCCAATTCGGCTCGTCGACGATCACGCGCTTCTGCTGCGGTTCGGCTTTCATGCCGGCCAGCACTTCGCGGAGTCGGACGTGGCAGAACTCGAGCACTTCGCAAAGCTGTGCCGCTTGCAACGGCGAGAGCTTGCCCGGCAGCGCCGGCGGGATCTTGATCTTGCGTTCGGCCGCTTCGTGCAGTCGGTCGGCCCAATTGCTTTCGAAGTCGGCGCTCGCTTCGGCGGCGTGGCGTCGGAGTTCTTCCGGCACCAGCGTCGGGCTGTTCGGATTGTCGCCGACTTGCATCCCGATCAACCGCTCGGCGATTTCCTCACGCGAACCGAACAACAGCACCGAACGTCCGACCGAGATGATGTCGCCGAAGCGCAGGATGCGGAGCGAGGCGTCTTCGCCGTTGACCTTCGTGCCGTTGGTGCTGTCTAGGTCGGTCAGCACGTGCTGCTGCTGGTCTTCTTGGATCTTCAAGTGGTAGCGGCTGATCCGCTCGTCGTTGAGCTGAACGACGTTCCCCTCTTCCCGGCCGATGGTCACGGGAGTCGGAATGCCCTGGAAGATACGGCCGCGATCCGCGCCGTCGAGCACTCGCAGTGTGATCATCGCCATCGAAGGTTTAGCAGGCAATGCACACCGGAAAGTCGTAGATGATCCGCAGTTCCAACCTAACTGCGCTTATAACATGCGACGGAAACCCGGGTCAAGCAGCGGTTTAAGTCGCGGCTTTCTTTTCGCTGCCGAGTTGCTCCGCGACAGGCTTGAAGCCCTCGCCTCGCTTGCGGGACATTCCGGAAAACCTTATCCTCACGAGGCATGCACCCGTGGCGCAATTGGATAGCGCATCGGTCTTCGGAACCGAGGGTTGGGGGTTCAAATCCCTCCGGGTGTATTTCGCGGCGAGGCTTTCGGCGTCGGAACTTACGACGTTCGGCCGTTTCGTCGCTCTCGGTCCGCTGGACCGAGGCACCTTTGACGGGATGGGGACGGGTCGTGCGACGGCGAGTCGGTTAGCCCGACATTCTTTGCAAGAACGCCTTGTGAATACTTAGCAGCGCCTTCGCACGGCCCTTCTCCGTCTCGTCGACCTAGAGCGACGGAGTTCTGTGCGTGGCAAAGAAAAAAAAGAAGAAGGCGGCGCCTTTGAATCAGGATCCAATTTTGCAGCTCAAGCGAGACGTCAAACTACACAAGAAGATCCTGATCAACCTCACCTCCGCAATAAACTCCATCTCTAGCAAAGTTGGAATGAAGATGAAGCTCAGCGACGGATTCAAGAACCGAAACGCTTAATCGACCTTCGGTCTCCGTGACCGAGGGTTAGTGCTTGAGTTAACTAGGCAAGCAGGGAAGGGCTTTCGATGAGCGCTGCGTTTGACGATTACGTTTCGGCGGTTGAACGGTTTGAGCGAGTTCAACTCCGAATCGCTGAACTCGACAAAGTGCTGCAACGCGCTCAGACCGTGCTGAAGCGTCCGGGTGACTCGCTGGTCTCGAACATCGACGGCTATTCGTTCGGCGAAGCCCCGCTGCTGCCAAACTCGCCCGCTCTCGACGCTCGCGCTTGGCCGAAGATCGAAGACCTCGCCGCGGCTGTCTCCGGCTATCACACGACCAAGGCAGACGCGAGTCGCGCTTATGACCGGCTCTCCGAAACGGAACGTTCGCGCGTCAACGTTCCGAATGGGCTCTTCCGTTAGGTTGCTTCGATCGATTGCGGCTTAACGGAAGATTCGTCGGCGAACTTCTTCAGGAGCGCATCCGAGGGAAACAACGTGATGTGCTGAACGAGCGGCGATGCATCGAATTTGCAAGTCGCTCGGACGTCTTCGTTGTGCAGCAGGATCGGAGGCGATCGGCCCGCTGCCTCTCTTGATGTCATCGCGGCTTTCACGAATTCCGCCAACGGCGTGGCGTCAACTTCAAAGCGAATTTCTTTCGGCATCTTCTAAACTCCGTTGTCGCTTCATCTCGAGCGCATTCTTTCGCGCACGCTCGCGCACGTCAACGCGAGTAACAACGGGCCGTCGCGAGTCTCACGGTGTAGAACGCCTTGTGTGTCAGCAGCGCGACGGCCCGCCGATGGTATCTACGTCGCACGTGGAAACACGCAAGCGCGTTTAATTCTTTTGCAGCGTTCGTAGGCCAGTTGCTCCCCGAGCGTGCCGGTATGAATCGCTACAGCCGCGCCGCTGTCGCGAAAGAAATGCTTGACAGAATCAAATTCGCGCGGCATAGTCACCCCCGCTAAGTATTCGATTCAAGGTGTTCTTCACGGACCTCGGTCCTTTCTGCGGCTCCAATCTTGGGGCCTGGAAGGTCGTGGCCGGTGGAAACACCGGCCGGCCTTAACGCCTTGGGGCTTTTAGCCGACCTCACCAGTCCAAGTTTTTTTTGCGCTTGCATCGGCGCGGCCACATCGAGTTACGGCTCGATGTGGTCCGCGTTCGCTGCTGCGCGGAAAGCGAGCCGCGATGTTGTCCACGAGCGCCGAGTCCGTCGCCGCGCTGCCGAGCGCCCCAGTTCCAACCCAGTTCACCGAGCCCTCGAACGTCGACCGCGTTCGCAGGGCTCTGGCGTTGGTCGAGGAAGCGCAATCGCTTCTCCGCTACGCCGCTTCCGAGCTTTCGAGCGTGCCGTGGTTCGTCGACGAATACGGCCACATCTGCCGCCTCGAAGAGAACGTTCACAAGCATTGGAACGATCTCTCGTCTTCGCTCTCTCGTAAGCGGAGCAAGCTCGTATGAAGACGTTCGCCGATCGCCTCACCGCCGCGATCGAAGCCACGCGCGAGACGCACAAGGAGCTCGCCCGCGAGACCGATTTGCCGCTCGCGCTCGTCGTCGAATTTTGCAACGGCACGTCGGAGCCGTCGCCGATTCGTGCCCACCGCATCGCGGATGTGCTGGGCTGCAACCACAACTGGCTGCTGAACGGCTTCGTTTCCGAGGGACGTGATTCGACCTTGGTTCGCGAATTGGAACTGGCGTCGTTAAACGCCGCCAACGGCGTCGTCACGCTAGACCGCGACGACTTCCGCCGCATCTACACGCTCGCCTGCATGAGTATCCGGTAACCGATTTGTTTTCGTTCGCGCGACCGGAGGGCCGCGCGGTTTCGCACGGTTCAACGACGTCGATCGGAGGAGTAAAGGAGCGACATCGACGTCGGCAAAGTTCGATCTTTCACCATGAACTTTTCATCTTCCACATTACGCATCTGGAGCGCCGACGCCGCCGAGCCGTCGGCCGTGGTCCCGGTCGGTCCCAACTTTTCGGCCGGCATGCGCCTGAGCGATTTTTATCGGGAGTGGTACGTGCCGATCGTGCTCAAGCTCGACGACGAAGAAGCGGCCGTCGATCCGAACGCGATCAACTATCTCAAGTCGATCGACTGGTGGCGCACGCTCACCGGCGACAAGCCGCTGCATCAGATCGACGAGGTTATGCTGGTCGGCTTCGAGAAGGCGCTCCGCAAAGCGACCTACAAACGAGGCCTCGCCGGCCAAGAGCGGACGCTCGGCGACTTCACGGTCGCGAAACACTTGAAGAACATTCGCGCCGTGCTGTTCCGCACCGGGCCGAAGAGCGCCGATCCGAAGCGGCCGGCGAAAGGCTTGCTCACCGAGACGCCGCACATCAGCGTCTCCGCGCCGACGCTCCTCTTGCCGA
Organism: Planctomycetia bacterium; assembly: GCA_021413845.1. Taxonomy (NCBI): domain Bacteria; kingdom Pseudomonadati; phylum Planctomycetota; class Planctomycetia; species Planctomycetia bacterium. The sequence continues at coordinate 8,113 of JAIOPP010000052.1, forward strand.
AGACGCGCTTCAGCGTGCAGCAAGCTCGGCAAGCCTACGCGGCCTGCGACGAGATGGCCGAGTTCAGCAACCTCGGCCGCGGGCGACCGAGCGACGGCGGTCCCCTCGCGCCGCTCCGTTGGCGAGCCCGCATCGCCACGATGTACTACACCGGTCTCCGCATCGGCACCGTCCTCCGGCTCGAACGTTCGATGATCGTCGAAGACGACGACGGCTTCTGGTTCATGGTGCCGGGCCGCATCGTCCACAAGACCAAGAAGTTTTCCGTGAAGGCGATTCGTCCCGAGCTGCTCGAACTCATTCGAGCTTTGCCCGAGGACGGCAACCTGCTTTTCCCCTGGGACCATTCGCTGACGCATTTGCGCGATCGGCACGAGCGGCTGCAACGGATCGCGGGGCTCACCGAGCCGCGCGACATGCACGCCTGGAAACGGACGCACGTCCGCGAAGTCGGGCGCCTCGGGCTCGACGATGCGATGCGCGTCGCGCAACGAGCAGGGGACCACGCCGATCGGAAGACGACCGAGGACAGCTATTGCAACCTCGGCCAAGAGACCGCCCGGGCCTTGCCCGCGCTCGTCGAGAAGAAGCCGCACGTCGACCCGAACCAACGTCACTTGTTTTAACGATCTGTTTTTTAGGAAGGAGCCGAACGATGTGGAAGAAACGAGGACTCTGCCTGCCCGCGCCGCGACCGCTCTCGCTGAGCATCCGCCGCAACGATCCCAAGCGCCGACGTCGCAACCAGCGCCGCCGCACGCCTTGGGCCCGCGATCGCCGGAGGAGGCTGCTCGCGCCGTAAGCGGCCGGGGCGTTTCCCCGGAAACGCTCATCAGGAAAAACGCCGCGGGGTAGAGCAGTCCGGCAGCTCGCCAGGCTCATAACCTGGAGGTCGTGGGTTCAAATCCCGCCCCCGCCAATGCAGCGAAGTTGGAAGTCATCACGTTTAAGGAGAAACCGAAATGGTCAGAGCGAAGTTCAAAGTCGTCGACATCCTGCCGAGCGGCGAGCTGAAGACGATCCTGCTCACGCCGGTCTACGGCGACGGCAACCCCGAACACGAAAACACGAAGTTCTGGAACTACACGCCGAGCGGTCGCATCGAGCTCGGCACCGTCAACCCGCAAGCGTCGGATCAGTTCGAGCTCGGCAAAGAGTATTACGTCGACTTCACGCCGGCCGAAGCGCCGGCGAGCAACGAGACAACGGAGCCAGCGGGGTCGACGCAACCCCAGTGATTGAAGCCTACAGGTGGCGCAATGTCGCGGGGCGAAACTATAGCTCCGAACCGCGATAGCGAAAATCACGAAGCCTTGCGTTGGTCGATGTAGGGGCGTGCATGGCGACACGCGGAGATTCGGAAGTGGGTGAGGCGAGGCTCAAAAGGCAAAGCCTGTGACCGGTTCAACTCCGGTACCGAATCCGAAGGCCAGCCGGTTCGACTCCGGCCTACATCGTTTTTAGAAAATCGAAACCCAGGGAGGGCCGAGCGATGGGAAAGTTGGTGTTGGATCGGAAAGACGGCGAGGGAGTTCGCTGCCTGCTCGAAGACGGCCGCGAGATCCACGTCGCGCTGCACTTCGCGAACGGTCGCCCGAAGCTCGTCTTCGAGGCTCCGTCGTCGATTCGGATTCTCCGCGACGAGCTCGCGCCGCGCGACCGCTCGTACGACGCCCCGCGGCGGGGAGCGGTGGCATGAGCACCGCCAAGATCGCGGCGATGACTTGCTTCGTGGAGTTGGGCCGACGCCGCTTCACGGTTTCCACGCGGCGCGAGAACGGCCGGCGCCGCATCTCGATCGCCGAAGCGAAGAAGATCACGACCTACGTGCTGCCGATCGACGACGACATGGCGCGGCGCTTCTCCAGCGGCTTCGTCAATCGCATGGTCGAGCGGCATGTTCTCCAAGAGATCAAACCCATTCAGGAGTTCACGCTCGAATGAGCACGCAAGCACAATTCCGCATCGTGTTTCAGCTGGGCTACGGCCCGGTGATGACGCGGCAACAATCGTTCGTCGAAGCGGTCGCCGCTGCGGCCCTGCTCCGACCGTACCTGCCGAAGCTCGTCATCGACACGAAGGAGCTTCGCACCTTGTGGGAGCAGCGAACCTGGGTCATCGCCTGCTTGCCCACGGCCTGCGCCTGTCAGCCGATGGTCAACGTCCGGTTCGTCAAGCTCGAACCGCAGCCGGAGCGAGCTCCGGCGACCGTCGCCCAGGCGACCGTCGAGCAGACGAACGTGAAGCATTGCCGCAAGGGATGGCGCGACGACGCTCTGCTCGTCGGCTGGACGCTCCTCTTCGTGCATTTGATTCGGATCCTCACCCGCAAACTCGGCCGCACGCCGAACCCTTCACCTTGTTAGCCACGGACGAAAGCCGCCCCCGTCATGGAAAGACACTTAAACGATACCGAAGTCCGACTCCGCTACGGCCTAGCGCAGTTCGACGTCGTGCTGGCTCGCGAAGACATCGGCCAAGCAACGAAGGCCGCTTGGTACGTCGTCCTGAAGTTGAGCGAGTTCCGGTTCCGACAACGACTGAGCCTCGCCCCGGCGAACGTGGCCTCGCCCCTCGGGTTATCCTCGAAGCGCGGCCTCGACTACATCAAAGAATTGAAGCTCTCGGGCCTGCTGCATGTGTTCGATGAGCCCGACGGCAAGAGCCGCCTCCCCGGCGCAAACCGGTGGGACTGTTGCTTGCTCGACCCGACCCTCGACCGCGACGAACAGTTGCAGCTGATCGCGGCCGATCCACAAACCACTTTGCCATTCGCCGGCGACGAAGATCACGTCGCCGACGACGCAGCGGGCCGGAATGGAAACCGGCAAGCCTGCACGACATCGAACGTCGTGTTGTTCACTCGTCCGGGGCAAGAAGCCCAACCTCTCGTTGAGGCGCAGCGCGGTCGCCGGGACGCCATGCCTAGCGGTCCTCCGGAACCTGCGGCGGAGTTGGCCCCAACTTCGCCGCAGGTCATCCCGGAACCGCCGCACGTCTCACTTAATACTTCCTCTAGATTGAATCAATCTAGTACTTCTTACTTCTCCGGTACTTCAGCCCCTCCAACCAAGCTGCAAGTAAATACACGCGAGGGGAGTTGCGGCGGAAATGGAGCCAACTCCGCCGGACCTCGGCAACGTGAGCCGACGGCGATCGGCGGCGTCGAAGTCGGCACGGGCCTGCTCGCCCGAGCGCTCGCGGTCGATCCGATCGAGCGGCTCGCGAAGATCGGCAAGCTGGCCGACTGGCTGCGCAACAAGACGCTCGACATCGTCCGCGACCCGGTGAACCGCTTGGATCCCGAGCTCGCCCACCGCGTCGCGGCGGCGATCGTCGACGGCGACCTGCCGCTGAAGAAGGTCGAAGCGATTTTTCACAACGCCGATCGTCGCGCGAAGAACAACGACCTGAAGTCGCGGCTCGGATTTTCGATCGGCGGTTTCCGCGAAGTGTTCCGCCACGCCCGGCTCGATTGGCGAACCGGGCATAAGCATCCCGACTAACGCGAACGGAGGCCCGCGATGACGGCAGAGACCAAGAGACCAAGAGACCAAAATGCGGACGGCCAATCAGGTGTTTCGCGCGGCGCGGCGCGGCGCGGCGGATCGAAACTCCGCTCGGTGCGCTGGTGAAGATGACGGCGACGGAGGGCTTCGGCAACGCTTGGTATTTTTGCCCGCCCGGTGATTGGCTGCGGTCGTTCCGCACGAAGAAGGAAGCGGTCGCGTATCTCTATCCGCGACTCAAAAACGAATGCCCCGAATTTCTCCTCGAACCTCAGTAACGAAAGGGATGCGTGATGCGAAAAGCCCCGTCCGACTTAGGAAAGTTTCGGCTCGACGACGCCGAGTTCGATGCGCTCGCCGAAAATTGCCGCGAGTTCATCGATCGCGGGCTCGACGGCGCGAACGAAAGCTTGTGCCCGCAAACGCTGATCAAGGTCGCCTCGTTCAACAACCCGGCAGAGAAGCCGGTCGTCGAGGTCAGTGTCTTGTACGGACCGTTCAACACACCGGACGAGAAGCGGCTTGCGATGTCCATCGTCGGCGGCAACCTCGCCTGTGGCGAGCGCGTGCCGCTGGCGGTGTTCTTGCTCTCCGAAGCCTGGCACGCCGTGGAGAGCGCCGACGGGTCGCGCAAGTATGCCGACCTCGGCGATGATCCGAATCGGATCGAGGTCGTCACCTACCAAGGACTCACGAACGACGGCCGCAAGCGGCATGGCTCTCGGGCCGTCCGCCGCGACGCCGCGAACAAGATGCACGCCGGCGGCGCATGGGAGATCACACCGAACGAGAACGTGCTCGATCTGCGGTTGCCGAAGATGGTGTATTTGAGCCTCGCCGCAAAAGTCCTGATCGGCAACGCGCTCGCACGAGGCGACAACATGGAAAAGGCTCGTGAGGAGTTTTGCCGATGAGCCTTACGACGCCGCTGCAGTTCACGGTTCAAGACGCGCTCCGGCACGCTCGGGAGTTCTGTCGGTTGAATCCGACCTGGACGCCGATCTGTGATCTGACGAACGAAGCCGACTATGCGCCGATCCCTTGGAAGGAGTTGCCCGAATGGGAGCGACGGCCGTGGCGGGGTCGTTATCGAGGTTATGCGAAGGCTGCCTGGGAAGAGTTCAAGACGAACCCGCTCTACCGCTTTCGCTACGGGCACGTCAGCGGCGCGGGTGAGTTTCACTTCGACTCTGCCAAGATCCCGTTCGGCCACAACTCGATGATGGTCTTCGAGGTCGGCGGCAGGCCCGGCCTCTACCGGCGCGGCGGCGTCGAGGTGAAACGATGATCGATTGCAGCCGTAGCATCACGATCGCGGAAAACGAGCATTGGTGGTTCAACGTCGGCCCGATTACCGGCACGGAGCCGCCGCGTTGGGTCGGCTATGCGCTCGGCAAGCAACGGGTGGAGGGCAGTCTCGCGCTGATGTTGTTTCCTGAAGTGAGCGACGGTTGCGAACTAGGGCTGTTGAATAAATGGCGGGCCGTGCTCCTCACCGGCGCGATCGCGCAAGACCCGGCGAGCTGCTACGGCGGCGTCGCGAACTGGTTCGTCGACGAGCAAGACCGGGGCAGCCCGGAAGATTTTCGTTGTCAGCGATGCGGCGACGTCGGTTGTACCGGCGACTGTCGCGAGGATGTGTATCTGGATCACGAAGAATAAACCACACCGGGCCGACGGCCCTCGAGGGAGAGTTATGAGCACGATCGAAAAGATAGCCCGGAGAAGCGGCGACCTCGGGCCCGAACGGAAGGTCGTCGTGTTGCCGGCGAAGAACGAGTCGCCGAAACCGTTGCCCGGGCAGATGACGATGTGCGCGCTGCACGGCGAAGGCGCGCCGAAGCGGATCCGCACGAAGCGCCGCTGCGAAGGGATCACGGGGCTCGTCGTCCAGGCCGGCGTCGAGATGGACGCCGTCGGCGAGGCCCCGGGCCGCAACGGCCTGATCGTCGCGTTCGACGACGAAGAACAAATGATTTTGAAGCCCGACGACTTCGAGGTAATCGAACGCCACGAGCTCAAGCCTGACGGCCTCGCCGCGAATTGGCCGAGCGAGTACGCCGGCCGCACGCCGAAGGTCGTCCGCTTGGTGCGAAAGATGTGGTTCGGGAGAACCGACGCGGTACCGCCGGGCGAATACGAATACGTCGGTCCGGCCGGAGAAGATCACTTTCAGAAACGCCTACTGGAGATCAGACTTGCCGACGGTACGACGCGCACCGTGTACGAGAGCGATGTCGAAGTCGTCGAGTGGGCGACGGAGCCTGCGAGCAAACCGCTCGCCGCTGCGGCCCGGGCCGTGAAGGAGCCGCCGGCGAAGAGTAAGAAGCCGACGAAGGCCGCAGCGCCGGGCCCGACGTCGGCCGGTGCGGTTGCCGCTGCCCAGCGGTTCGACGACTTGCCGATCCAACGCCTGCCGATTCTCACGCTGCAGCGGCATCCGAAGAACCGCGTGCCGAAGCCGGCCAAGGTCGCGAAGCTCGCCGAGAGCCTGAAAGAGCGCGGCCAGATCGACCCGCTGCTCGTGCGCAACATCCCGCACGAGCATTTCTATCAGATCATTTCCGGGGAAACGCGCTGGCTCGCGGCCAAGAAGAACGACTCCGCCGACGACATCAACTGCCGCGTGATCGTCTGCAGCGACGCCGAGGCCCTGGAGCTGCTCGCCATTTGCAACGCCGAGCGGACCGACCTCGACCCGATCGAGAAAGCCGAGATGATCGTCGAGCTCTGCAAGCCGATCGTCGAAGGGGGTGCAGGTTATACGCGCGAGCAGGCCGCGAAAGTCTACGGCCTGGAAACGGGAGCCGCGGCGAGCAACTTGGTCCGGCTGCTCGAGCTGCCGAAGAATTGGCAAGACCGCGTCATCACCGGAGAATTGCCCCAGTCGTTCGCGCGGTTCCTGACGCCGTATTGCGCAGCGCCGAACGTGATGAAAGCGATCGACGAAGACTACGTTCACCGGCATCGACCGAAAGCGAAGGACTACGAGCGCGAGCCGTGGGAGAACCGCTCCGACGTCGAGGGCCATATCGACGGCTTGGTCGACGAGGTGACGCGGCCGATCGACGCGAAGAACGTGCATCGCTACAGCGGCAAAGACCTCGGCGATTGGCAATACGCCGGCAATTACAAATGCTTGTTCGAGCTCACCGACGAAGTGCGGCGGACGCTCGACGTCGTCCCGTTGCCGTACGGCGAGAATGGGAAGCTGATCGACGTCGCAACGAACGTGAAGGCTTACGACAAATTGCAGGTTCCACGGATCAAAGCGCAGGTCGACGCCGAAGCGAAGCGGAGCGCCGGGAAGGCCGGCCGAGATCCGAAGCCGAAGAAGCCGCGGACGATGACCGTCGTCCAGATGCGCATAGCGGAAGCCGAAGCGGCGAAACAACTCGCGGCCCGGATCCAAGGCTGGCGACATGCCTGGCTCAAGAGCCTCATCGGCAATTACCTCGGCTCGTCGAACTTCGTGCCGTTGAAAATCGTGCTGGCGATCGTGGCGACGAATGAGCATCAGGCCTGCTTCGAGCTCAGCCAGGCGTTGCGTGAAGCGTTGGGTGCGAAGAAGAATCTCAACGGCGGCTGGTCCGGAGGTACGTTTGCGAAGAGCTATCGCGCATTGGATCCGTTCGATCAGATTCCTAAGCTCTCGGCTCGCGCGATCGACGCCGTACGCGGCTTGTTGGCGCGCGAGGATAAAGACCCCCGGCATCCGCTGTTGCCGTTCGACTTCATCGACGCGATCGCCGTCGAGCTCGAAGTCGACGTCGTCGAAGAGTGGCGCATCTTACAGACGACCGGCGACGGCCGCGCGCGGATCGATACGTTCTTGCGGTTGCATACCAGCAAGCCGCTGCAGCGGCAGGCCTCGGAGTGGAAGATCCACATCGACGACGGCAAACCGAAGCAAGTGATGCTCGACATCATCCTCGCCAAGGTCACGCCGCTCGGGCTGCCGAAGTCGATCAAGCCGCTCGCCGCGCGGCAGAAACCCGCCGCGAAGCCGACGAAGAAACCGACCGCGAAGCAGCCGGTGAAGAAGGGGGCGAAGTAACATGGTCACGCTTCCCGAAATGCCGCCGTCGATCCGTAAGCTGCCGCGCGATGAGCGGGGTTATCCGATCCCTTGGTTCGTGGCTTGGGTCGACGGCAAGCCGGAGTTTCGTGCGGCCGAAGCCGGCAAGTTTAAGCGTGCGAGGAAGGAACATCTGTGTTGGGTCTGCGGTGAGCGAGTCACGCACAACCCGACGTTCGTCATCGGGCCGATGTGCGCCGTGAATCGAACCACGGCCGAGCCGCCGTGCCATTACGCCTGCGCCAAGTTCTCGGCGATCGCCTGCCCGTTCCTGACGAAGCCGCGGGCCCAACGTCGCGAAGCGAATCTGCCGCCGGGTACTTGCGCCGGCGAGCCCATCCTGCGCAACCCCGGCTGCTGCTGCCTCTGGGTCTGCCGCTCGAATCACGAGGCATATTCGTTGTTCGGCGACGGTCGCGGCGGCATGTTGTTTCGTTTGCCCGATCCGCTGCGAGCGGAGTATTTCGCCGAGGCCCGAGCGGCGACGCGCGCTGAAGTGCTGGCCTCGATGGAGTCCGGGTTGCCGATCCTGCAAGCGATGGCTCGAACGCAAGCCGGCGCAATGGCCGAACTCGATCGCCTGTACGAAGCCGCGAAAGCGTTCCTCCCGGCCTAGTTCGTTTTACGTACTTGTAGGAGGTGCCCCCGCAATGACCGCTGAAGAACTCCAAGCGTTGGCGACGGAGCTCCGTGCTTCGAGCGAGCTCGTCCGCCAGATGTCCCGCGTGCGCGAACGGGGCGTGAGCGTCATCCTCATCGTCGTCAACGGCGACCAGGCGGAGTTCGTCGCCCCTGACTTCGACGAAGTAACGCTGTTGACGATTCTCTGGAATCTCTCCGGTCGCTTGTCCAAGGCCAATCTGGCCCGCCGCTACGCGATGATGACCGACGACGAGCTGCACGAGCGACGAGCGCATCCCGACTTCGAGTATGAGATTCGCGAGTGCGGCCGGAAGCAGAACTTCGACGGCTTCCCGGAGATGTACGCCGCAGGTTGGGAAGACAACATCTACGGCAACGACCCGCATTCGTGCTGGGACCGAGGCGACTACTCGGAGTCGCACTATTTTCGGCGACGTAAGAAGCCTGCCTCTGAGGATCGAGGCAATGAACAAGCTCCGTGACTACCAGGTCGAAGCGGCGTTGCCGTTGCTAGAAGCGCTCGGCTTTCGGTTCGGGCTCGACTTCGATGACGCGATCCAGATCACGCCCCCGAAGCGGCTCACGCCGGCCCACGTCGTGGCGCTGCTCGAAGGGCACTACGGGCCGATCGGCAACGTGCTCCGGCGACGGTCGAAGCTGCTGAAGCAGCAATACTTCGGCGGTCCGCTGCACGGCCGACGGCATGGCGAATCGGGCTGCTTCTCCCGAGCGCTCACCGTGAAGCTCGGGCCGGCGAAGTGGGCGGCATACACGCTCGACGACGAAGACCGCGCGATCTTTGCCGGCGAAACGACGTCAAAAAGAAGGCTCGCGACCTGTGCGAAGCGATGTTCGACCAACTCGTTCGCCAGGGCCGCATCAAAGCCTACTTCAGCGGCTAGCCGCGGGCCGGAGCTACTCGATGAAGTGGCGCGACAAATAGAACTGGTTCGATTGCAGGATGTTGTAGAGCCCGCTGTGCCGGTTGACCTGCACGTAGCAGACCTGACCCGAAGGAATCGCGTGCTCGACCGAGCCGCCCCACATCTGAAAGTAGACCGGGATGACGCGGCCCGTCGAGATGAGGCCCCCGTCGGCGGTCTCGGATTGCACCTCGGCGTCGGCCCCGTACGACGTCGGCGTGACCTCGTCCTGAATGATGACGGGAAACGGCTCGTTGTGAAAATGCCCGAGCCGCACGAGCGCGAGCCGCCGGCCGTCTGCGACGGCACCGGGAATCGGCTCGTAATCGGCATACAGAATCTCCGCGCCGCCGTATTCGCGCACCACGAGCTTTTTGCACTTCGCCGTCTTGCCGGCTTCGTCGTCCCCTAGCTCCGGATCGGAGTCGGCCGGGTTGACGATGTCGGCGTACGGCCGGCCGTACCACGTATACGTGGCGACGTCGACCCAGGCGAGCGAGACCCCGGAGATGACGGCCGTGCCGAAGCCGTCGACGGCGAGCGGCTCTTGCAAAATGCAGAACTTGCCGATCTGGATCGGCCAATAGGGGGCGTCGACGTTGAAATACGGCCGCTCGAGGAACGACGCCGTAACCGTGCCCCCATAGGACGGATTGAAGACCGCTTGCGACCCGGACGGGAGCGAGATCGCCACCGCCATCACGTCGAACCGCTTGCGGGGGAACCCGCTCGCGTTCTTCACGCGAATGATGTTCTGGTTCGGCAGCTGCCGTCGATCGTCGCGCTGCGGCGGCCGCTTGCCGGCCCGCCGCTCGCGCACCATGTCGATCAGCTCGTTGAGGAGCGGAGCCGTAAGCACCTCTTCGAGATCCTGCCCCGCTTGCACGCGCTTGAGGTCGTCGCCGGCCATGTTAGTTCCCGATCCCGAGGGCTGCGAAATCCGCGAAGTAATACACCCGCTCGACGTTCACCTGCAGCGGCCGCGGGACGATCTGCTTGGCGGCGCCATCTTCGAATTTTTCGTACTGCACCCAAAGATAATCCCAGCCGAGCTTCGCGTCGACGACGATCGGCCCGATCTGGATGTTCGTGAGGTTCGGCGAGCAATCGAAGTTGAACGTGATCTCCCAGCGGCTCTTCTCCCATTGCGGGCTGCCGCTGCAGCCGACGAACAGCACCTCGCCCGGCGCGAACGTCTTGAACTGCGTCTCGTTGACCTTGCCGACCAGGCCGGCCAGCGTCTTGAGATAGAGGTCGTTCACGCGGTTGAGCGGGAAGTAGACCGTCTTCGAGAAGCTGAGCTTGCCGGTGACGATGTCGACCCCTTTGACCTCGCCGTCCTTGTCGACGCCGATCGCTCCCTGGAAATCCGCGGGATCGACGATCGAGTCGCTTGCGCGGAACTTGCCGATCGTCCGCAGCGCCTGCGTGATGTGCGTCGTTTCCCCGGAAACGTTGAAGCTCATCTGCTCTTGGTTGTCGTCGGGGTCGGGCACGCCGTACTGCACGCTGCCGCGCCATTTACGGCGGCCGTCCGGGTCGCACGACCAATCCTTGCGCACCAGGTTGTGAAACGCCGTCGGGAAGATCAGCGGCGTCGCTTCGATCAGGAGCGTTTCCGCCAGCGCGTGATCGGCGGTGCCGAGAATGTTCCAGACGACTTCGGCCGACGGCGTCGCGCCGCCGACGATCCGCCGGCTGGCGACGTCTTCGATCAGTTGCGGCGGACGGATTCTGGGAACGTTGACGGCCATCGGTCACCTCCATGCGATACGACGAAAACGATTACCTGCCGACCTTGGCTTTTTCCGGGGGCGTTTTCTTGCCCGTGTTGTTCGCGGTCCGGAGCGTGTTGGCCGCGATCTTGTCGAGCTCGCCGGAAGAGTTGAGCGCCTGCGCCGCCGTGGCCCCGTTGAACGTGCCGACGGAAAAGACCTTCGCTTGGTCGACGGCGGTTTGAACTCCCTTGCCCGCAGCCTGTTGGTATTTCGCGAGCGAGCTCGGCACATGCTTCGCTTCGGTCGCCGCCTCTTTGGCGTCGGCGACCGACTTCGAGAAGTTCGCCCGCGTCTTCTCCAGTTCCTTCGTGAGCGCTTCGATCTTCGCGTCGTGCGCGCGGTCGACCGAGGCCTTCGCCGAGTCGCGTGCCGACTGCAGCGCCGAGGCGCGATCGGCCTGCGCTTGCTGCGCTTCGCCGGTCCGCTCTTCGTTGCTCATGCCCATCTGCCGATCGAACTCGCGGCTCTTCGCGCCGAGCGTGTCGCTCGTGGTCGCGTCGATCTGCCGGAGCTCTTCGCTGACGTCTTGCCCTTTGATCCAGCCGACGAAGCGGGTCCAGAGCTTGCTCATGCCGCCGACGAGCGCCGTCCACCCCAGGCCGATGCCGGAGGTAAACGCGATCCAACCCTTGTAGAGGTTCGGAAACGACGCCGAGAACCAGGTCTGGAACCCGCCCCAAATGTCGCTGAGCCCTTCGATGGTGCCGAAGAACAGATCGAGGCCGGTCTTTTCGATCCACGCCCAGCCGTCGTGCCAGAGCCCCTGTACGAACGCCAGGCCGCGGGCGAACTCCAGCTTGATGAATCCCCAGGCGATCGCCGCCGCGCCGCCGAGGTCGCCGGTCGAGAGCGCCGCCGCCATGCCGCCCCAGGCTTCCTTCGCATCGCCGGCGACGACCGCGAAGCCGCGGCCGAGTGCGGCGAGCCCCCGTTGCCCGATCTCCGTTTGCGAGAGGAGATACGTGACCGCGCCGCCGACGGCCAGCACGCCGGCGACGACGAGCCCGATCGGCGACAGAATCGCACCGAGCACCGTCGCCAGGACGGGCAACGCCCCGGCCACGAAGCCGAGCGTGCCGGCGACGGCCGAGAGCGCGTAGCCGAACGCGATGAGCGCGGCCCCGCCGGCGACGAGGGCGAGGCCGATTTTGAAGATCGTAACGACGAGCCCGCGGTTGTCCTTCACCCACGCCATGACTTTCACGAGCAGCGACGACACCTCGGTCGCGAAGTCCATCAGCGCCGGGAGGAGCGCGGCGGCGAGACCGTTCGACGTTCCCTTGAGCTGCGACCAGAGCTTGTCGAGCATGTCGCCGAATTCTTCAGCCCCCGCGGCGTCGGCGGTCGACATCTCGAGGCCGGCATCCCGCGCCGCTTGCTGCAGCTCGGTGATGCCCGCCGCGCCGTTGTTCATGAGCGGCAACAGGCTCGTCGCGCTCTTCCCCATGACTCCCATGACGGCCGCGGCCCGCTCGCCGGGATCGGCGATCGACGCCGCGCCGTCGGCGATCATGCGGAACTGCTCGTCGGGGGTGAGCCCCTTTAGTTTTTGCGCGCTGACTTTGCAACGCTTGAGCGCCTCGGCCGCGGAGTCGGAGCCGTGGGCTGCGTCGGCGATCGCCTTTTGGGCTTTGCGCATACCCCCTTCCAAATCCTCCATCGAAGCGCCCGATTGTTCGGCCGCGTACTTCAACGTCGACAGCTGCTCGACCGAGGCACCGGTCCGTTGGCTCATGTCGACCAGCGCGCTGCCGGCCAGCGCGAAGCCGGTCACCATGCCGAGGATCGGCGTCGTGAGGGCTGCGCCGGCGGCGAAGATCGTCTTACCGACGCTCCCGATTCCGCTCGCCCATTTCTGTACGTCGCGCGAAGCCGACTTGAGACCGCGAACGAGCTTCGACTTGTCGGCGAAGAGTTCGAGATAGGCGCGGCCTGCGCGGATCGCTCCGGATTTTCCCGCCATGACTATTTCTCCGGCAGACTGTCGAGGTAGCGATCGAGGGCCTTCTCATCCGCGCGGCGATCGCGGCGACGCCGCTTTTTCGGCATGAAGTCGCCGTGCTGAAACGGTTCCTTCTTCTTCTTTGCGTCGCGGTGGCAGTTGGCGAGCAGCTGCAGAACCTGCGCGACGAAGCCTTGCGCGTGCAGACTCTTGCCGCGCACCATCGTCAGCAGCTTCCGCAGCGTGTACGGTCCGGGATCTAGCTCGAGGACCCCGGCGGATTCCCAAATGAGCCGATCCACTGTTGCGCCAGTTGCGCGGCATCGATCTTTGCGAGGTCGGCGTTTCCTCTTGCGGCGGCGAGCTGCACCGTCTGATCGATCACCGCCTCCAGCTTCTCGATCACGCCGCGCGCGGTTTCGCGCACGCGGCGGTCGCGGAAAAAATCGGTGATCGCCAACGCGACGGCCGAGCAGCCGTGCGCCAAAGCGTCGCCCAGCAACCGCTCGGCGAACTCATCCGCCGGCACCTCTTTCGCGAGGAGCTGCTTTTCGAGAATGACGCAGAGGACCTGGCCGAGCAGCAAGTCGTCGTAATAGAGCCGGCGCAGACCCTCGAACTCCTGCTCGACGGTGCGACGAATGTCGTATTGGAGCTCGTCGATCAGCCGTTGGACCGTGTTGACGTTGATCGTCACGACCCATTCGTCGCCGCGGGCATCTTTGAATTTTCGCGCGGGAGGCATGTTCCCCTCGAGCGCCGTGGTAATGACTTCGGACATCCGTGTCCCCTAAAAAAAGCTGTCTGGATCCGACCCCTGACCTCTGACCCCCGACCTCTGCATTACCCCGCCTTCTCGCGCACGCAAACGTCGGCGAACGCTCCCTTGCCGAGCGTGCCGGTGCCGGCCGAGATCGCGACGACGACTTCGAGCACGTCGTCGGCGACGCAGTTCTTCGCGGCGATGTCGATCGTGGCGGCGAGCGTCGCCCGTGCGGCGAGCGCACTGGTGATGACGAGCGGGGCCGTGAGAACCGTCGTGCCGTTCTTTTTCAAGTCGATCGTGATCGTCGAATCGCCGATGCAGGCGATCACGTTGCCGGCCTCGAAGCCGATGATCTCGCCGACGGCCCGACAGCGATGCACGAACCGCGCTTCCGCGACGGCCGTCGCGGCGCTCGCTTGTGCGTAGGGCACTTGATGCTGATGTTGGAGCTTGGCGGCCGAGATGTCGGCGACGTCGGAAACGTGCGAATCCGCGACGCAGCCGGCGCTCAGCACGAACTCGCCGGCGTAGAGCGTGCCGTCGATGATCACGTTGCCGGGAATCCTCGTCGGAAGCGGGCTGGACATGGCGAAACCTCACAACGAACTAGAAACTGGAATAAAATCGCACCCGTTCTTAATCAAAAATTCGCAGCGGCCATCCGCAGCGGAGCGGCGCTGTTCACGCCGCTCCGCGCGGGGGCCACGATCGCTTACGCGAGCGCCGTCGTGACGCGGGTCGGCTGGGAGTCCGGGTCGCTCGGCACGATCTTGAGCGAGAGCTTCCCGGCTTCTCCTTCCGGATACTCTTCCGACCAGCCCATCACGATCCCCTTGAACTTCATCGCCTTGCCGCTGGCGACGTCCTTGGTCGCGCGGCAGACGACGACGAACAGCTCGGTGCCGTTGTCGTACGAGTCGCGCAACAGAGCGATGTCTTCGCCCGAATCGTCGGCGTCGAGCAGCTTGTCGAATTCGACGCTGTAGTCCTTCGCCCCTTGGCCGTGAACCTTGTAGGCCAGGTCGCGCGCTTCGGCGACTTGGTCGTCCGCTTCGTCGTTGGTCGTGATGTCCTTCGTGCGGCGGATCACGACGAGATCGGCGGCGGTGAACGCCTCGTCGGAGATGTAGATGCGAGCCCTGCGGCCCCAGCGAATTTGCATTGTCCTAGCCTCCTTGCTAAGTGGTGGTGAATCAGTCGGCGTACGGCCGCGCGAGTTTGTCCTTCTCGCGCTCGAGGGCGGGTCGCATGAACGGGTTCGTCTCTTCGAGCGTCGTGAGCACGTGGCTGTCGCCGAGCAGCTCGGGCCCGACGATCACGGCTTGCGCGTCGGGTTCGTAGGCGAAGAACAGCCGGTCGTAGACCAGCGGACCTTTCGGATGGTCCTTGTCCTTCTTGTGCCGATGCGGCGGTTTCCCCTTCGCGGCGGCCCCGTCCTTGGAGCGCATCGAACGCCGCGAAGAACGCCGCAACAGCGCGCCGTCGGCGCTGAGCGTGCGCCGCGTGGCCGGATCGAGGGATTGTTCGACGAAGGCCTTGTCGAAGAACGTGCGCGATTTATCGATCGAGATCCCGATCATGCGTCGTCGTCCTCCGGCTGGAGGCGATCGACGCGGAACGTGCAGCGGACGATCGCAATGAAATGATTGTGCTTGTAGAGCCGGTCGTGGTCGTATTGCGGCGTGAGATCCGCATCCGTGAGCTCGAACGCCGCGAGCTGCTCGTCGTCTTCGTCGGCGTCGAGCAGGAAGTCCCGGACGTTCTCGGCGAGCTCGACCAGATCGTCGACGTCGTCTTCGAGCGTTTCCCGGGAAACGCGTTTGAGGATGCCGATCTCGACCGTGTGCTCGGTGCCGACCGTGTCCCGCGCGAGCTTGGAGCTTTCCTGCGCGGCGGCGGCGACCCAAACGCGGAGCGTCTCGTCGATCAGCTTGAGATCGAGCAGGATCTTTCGCTCCGGCTCGAACGTCGTGAGCGCGAACGGGCACGGGTCGAGCGCGAGCCCGGCTTCGAGCTTCGCGACGACGGCCAGCGCCAGTTGTTTCGAGATGGAAGCCATGGGTACCTAGCTCGCGCCGGTGATTTGCCCGTTGACGATCGTGAAATTCGTGTAAGCGCCGGAGCCGTTGAAGCCGGCCGAGCCGACCAGATAGCCCGAGTCGTTGGTGAGCGCCGAAACGACGGTCGGGATCGACGGCTTGCCGGTGAGGTCGCTGTAGTCGCCCGTGGACGCAACGGCCGCGAGCCCGAGGTTTGCACGTGCCGTGATTGGGGCAGCAATGCCCGATAGATTGTCAGCCTTAAGGAAAACCTCCGACGCTCCCAGCAAAGCAGCGCTGCCGAGTCCAAGGATGCCCCGAGCCGTCGGTATGTTGCCGAGGTCGGCCAGGTTGGACGATGGGTGCATGACACCGGTGAGCGCCGAGCCATCGGCCGTGATACTCCCGAACGTCACGTCGCTGGCGGTTCCAAGCCCGATGTTCGTGCGCGCCGTCGCAATGCTCGCGAGATCATTGAGATTCTCGGCGACCATCAGAACGCCGAGGCCCGCCGGGATCTTCGCCGTCCCATTGAGCTGCAGCACGTTGTCTGCATCCACGCCGACGTCGAGCAGGGCGGCGGTGCCGAACGCCGGTTTGTCTTCGATGTCGTCCCACGCGACGTCGCCGCCACCACCCGGCAGGTTCGTGAGCTGCGAACCGTCGACCGCCGGCAGCTTGGCGTCGGCGTCGAGGCGCACGACCTTGAGCGCCGTCGTGCCGACGTCGAGCGCGGCCGCGGTGCCGAGCGTCGGCTTGTTGGCGACGACCGACCAATCGGGAGTCACGTCGGCGCAGAGAATGTACGAGGCTTCGAGCGTCTTCGAGCCGGTCCCCTTATAGACCCACCGCTGCCCGTCCGTCGTCGTGACGATCGCCCCGGCCGTGACCGCCGTTTGCTGACCGGCGTCGAGGTTCGCGATTCCGCCGGTCGAGATGACTTGCACGCCGCTGAACAGCACGCCGATCCGCGCCGGGTCGAGCGTGCCGGTCGTGATCGCCGCGGCGTCGTGCGTGTGGCTGGAGGCCGCTTTGCCGTTGATCTGCGTTTGCGCATCCGACGACAGGTTCGCGATGTAACCCAAGATCGTCGTCGAAATCGACGAAGCGCTGACCTTACCGTCGGCGTCGGAGAGCAGCACGCGCGAAGCGGTGAGCCCCGCGATTCCGACCGCCAGCATGAGCTGCAGCTTCGTGACCTTGTAGTCGACCCCGGCATGATGGATCAAAAATAGATCGCCGTCGGCGGTCGCCGCTCCGAGGAGCGCCGCGAGATCGGGTAAGGTTTTCGTGTCCGCAGGCATGTGCCACCTAACTAAGCAAAAGAACCGAGCCGTCCGAAAGTCCGAGCGGCGAGCCGTCGAACAGTTCCAACCAGATGTCGTCGACGTAGGGCGTAGCGATCCGCTCCACGCTCTCGTCCGCGTCGCTTTGCCGGAGAATCAGCGAGACCTTCGCCGCTTCCGTTTCGGGGAGCTCTTCCGGCCAGCCGAAGACGTACGCCCGAAACCGCATCCCTTTGCCGCACGCGAGTTCCTTCGCGTTGCGCGTGACGACGACGTAGAGCTCGCTCCCGAGATCGAAGGCGTTGCGGAGCAGCTGCACGTCGTCACCGGTGTCGAGCGCTTCGAGCAGCTTCTCGCACTCGATGAAGATCTCTTTCGCTCCCGCGCCGTGAACCGTCCCGCCCCAGTCGCGCGTTTGCGCCTGCAGCGTGTCGGCCTCGTCCCCCAGCCGGATGTCCTTGCAACGCCGCACCGGCACCAGGCCGGCATCGGCGAAGCCGACGTCGGAGATGTAGAGGCGAGCTTTGCGGCCGAACGAAATGAGGGACACGTCTGAATTCCTGAGTTACGACTCCACGCTCTTCAAGCAACCGTCTCGCTGACTAACTTCGTGTGGCAGCGCCACACCGTGCGGCCGCGATCCCAAAAACGCTTCGACGGATCCTGGCCGAGCGGCAGCAGCTCGTAGATCGCGACCGTGTCGCCGTTGGTCTCGACGATTTGGTCGCCGTCGAGCGGCTCGACTGCCTCATCGTCGAACCGATAGTCGGCGCGCTTGATGAGGTAATCGCGGCTCTCTTCTTCGACCACGAACGACTCGGCGGTTTGGATCTCGACCTTCGAGCTGCCGATCGCCACCGGGACGTCCGACGTCGACAGCTCACCGCGGCGGAGCTCGACCGTGACATTCGTAGCCCGTTGAGCTGCGGAGATGGCGGCGGCGGCGGCGAGGTTGAACAGCGACATCGGACGTTTCCCCGGAAATGGATCGAGCAGGGGTCAGGGTTCGGGGGTCAGTGGGTCCGAGGTTTTCACTGACCCCTGACCTCCGACCCCTGACCCCTTCCGCTTACAACAGCGCTTCGAGCGTCATGCTCGAGGCGGACGCGTCGCCGGTCGTGCTGCCGGTCGCCTTGCAACCGATGTAGCGTTTGACGTCGACCGGCAGCCGCACGGTCGCCGAGGCGGTGACGGCTCCGATGCCGCCCGCACCGGTTTGCACGATCACGTCGGTCATCAACGTGCTCGGGCTGGAGAGATCCGAGTTGTCCGAATGGACGATGCTGTATTTCATCGTCTTGGCGTCGGCGAGCGGCGTGACGCCGAGCGCCGGAGCGGTGAGCTTGAATTCGACGGGGGCGACGAAGTCCCCTTTGCTGCTCAGCCCGAGATCGATCGCGTCGGAAGTGGTCGAAGCCGCGCCGTTCGGCAGCACCTTGGTCACCTTGAGCAAGGCGTCTTTGAGTCCGTAACCCATGATCGTGTTCCTCGATAAGAGGGAAGTTCGTGTGAGTGAAAACGTCGGGGACCGGGGAAGGTTTTCGACGTGGTGCGTTACGAATCGACGACTAGAGGTCGATCGATTCGATGTTCGAGATCGCGTCGCTCGGAACGAGCGGGATGCCGTCGTAGTCTTGCGGCAACGGCGCTTCCTTCCCGGTCTCGGTCGTCGCCGTGCGGCTGCGACGGAGCTGGCCGAGCGAACGGCGCGAAAGGAAGATGACGTCGGGCTTGATCCGCGTCGGGAATTTTTCGAGCAGCTGCGAGAGCAGCGTGTCGGTCAACATCTTGCCGGTCTGCTCGGTGAGGTTCTTGATCCGCGCGACCGACTGCAGGCTGCCGACTTGCAGGCCCGGGTAGGCTTGCATCGTCTGCACGTAGCCGTCGAAGCGCTTCGTGGCGTCGGCCGGATCGGTGAGCGATTCGACGCGGACCGGGTTGAGCTCGAACTTGCCGTTCTCCCCCATGACCCACTGCACGTTTTGCGGACCGAACTTCACGGCCCAGACGCTCGAAGCGGTGTTGGCCGTCGAGCCGGTCGCGTCGACGAGCATGTTCGTCGAGTCGTAGGCCTGCAACAAACCGGGGAACGCCTTCGAGTTGCCGAACGTGGCGTTGTAGCCGTAATAAAACGCGCGGCAGAGAGCTTGCAGCTCCCCTTCGAGCGTTCCTTGCGCTTCGTTCGCTAAGAACGCTTCCGGGCCGTCTTCATCCGAATCGGCGACGGCCTTATCGCACTCGAACCGCGGCTCGAGGATATAGGTCTCGACGATACGGTTTTCGTAGGTGTGCTTAACCGAAGTCGAACCTTCGTTGGCGCTGCGGAACGAGCCGGCCGTGTTGCCGAGCGCGGTCCGGACCAACGTCTTGTAGAGCCGGCCGGCGATCGTGCGCGCTGCGCCGACGTTGGCGAACTTGCGACCGCTCGAAAGATCCATGCCGGTCATTTCGACGTTGGACTTCGAGGTCTCGTCGATCAAGCCGACGAGCGCATCGCTGCCGTTGCGTTTCGCGATGTCGAGTAAAGTGGTGAGCATCTGACGTTCTCCGAGTAAAAATCGTGTGGTTCGGGAGAGACGTCGCGGACTGGGGAAAAGCGCCCGAAGGCGCTGGTGAACTCAAAACGTGCGGCTTACTTCTTCGCCGCGGTGAGGCTCTTCAGGCCGAGGCCGGCCGCGTAGGCCGACATGCCGGTCGAGAGCTTGCCGCTGAAGCGCGCGGCGTCGTCGCCGGTCTTCTGGCCGGCGTCTTTCGCATCCGAGCCGCCGGTGACCGGAGCCGCTTCGCCGCGCAGCGTCTTGTTGACCTGCGTGAGCGTGGCGACTTGCGTCTTCAGATCGGTG
Source organism: Planctomycetia bacterium (assembly GCA_021413845.1). Classification (NCBI taxonomy): domain Bacteria; kingdom Pseudomonadati; phylum Planctomycetota; class Planctomycetia; species Planctomycetia bacterium. Next base: position 27,919 of record JAIOPP010000052.1, read on the forward strand.
ACCTCGCTCGTCAGGGCGGCGATCCGACGATCCTTCGCCTCCTCGAAGCTGAGCCCCTCGGCGTACCAGACGCCTCCTTGCGGACCGAACGCCGTGATGAAGCGTTTGCCCGGCGGTTCGACGGCGTTGGCTTCCGCCGCGGGAGTCGTCGGGGTCGCCGCGACGGCCGTCGCCGGCGCGGCGGCTGCCGCCGTGGTCGTCGTCGGCGCTCCGGCCGTTGCGGCCGCCGCGTCGCTGGTGCTGGTGGTGCTCGAAGCGGCGCTAGCCGGAGCGGTATTGACCGACATCGGAGTCTCCTTCCCGGTCGCAACGCGACCGCCTGTCGTAGAGTTGGCCCGCTGTTGAATGGCGGACGTTAAAGCGCTCATCGCGGCATCGAACGATTCGATGCCGTCGATCAGGCCGAGTTTCAAAGCGTTCTGCGCGACGAACACACCGCCCGTCGCGACCTGCTTGACTTGATCGGGCGACATCTTGCGCCCGGCACTCACGGCGTCGGCGAAGTGCTGTTGCGTCTGATCGACGATCGACTGGAGATACGCGTCCTGCTCGGGCGTGATCGCCGCGCCGGGGAAACCGGCTCCCTTGAGCGGACCGGTCGCATAGACCTTCGCCTTCATCCCCTTCATCGCGGCGGCGGCGCTGGCGTCGTAGGTGCCGATGAAGGTGCCGATCGAGCCGATCAGCGCGGTGTTGTCGTTCGCCGTGAAGCGTTCCGTCTGACTGGCGACCCAGTAGGCTGCGCTCGCGACGAGATCTTCGCCGAAGGCATGCACCGGTTTCTTGAGATTGGCGGCGCTGACCGCGGCGGCGAGGTCGGCGGTACCGGCGACGGATCCGCCCGGCGAATCGATCACGAGCATGATGCCGCCGATCGTCGCGTCGTTCGCCGCTTGGCTGATGTCGCGCTTCAATTGAATCGTCGAGCTCGACGAATCGAGCGACGACTCCTGTTTCATGAGCGTGCCGGCGATCGTGATGACGGCGATCTGCAGCGGCGACTGCGCATTCGGGCCGGCGACCGCGAGCGTCTTCATCTTGCTCTGCACCCGCCGCGTCCCTGCGGCGAGCACATGAGCCAAGAGGTCGGTGTTGGCGCAGCGATCGAACAACGCCAGGCCGCGCGTCGGTTCGATCGACCAGAGGCCGCAATACTCATCGAGCCGCGCGAATTGCACGCCCGTCAGGTCGGCGATCGGTTCCGCGCTGAGATTAAGCTGGTGCATTGCTGAACTCCTGAATGGTGACCGCCCCGGGCTCGACCAAGCTGTGCGGTAGCTTCAGGTCTTTGCGATAGGCTTGATAATCCGCCTCTTCCTTCGCCAGCGCGTAAGCGTCTTTGCCGGAGACCTTGCAGATGGAAGGCGTCGAATCGAAGCCGCCGTTGCGGGCCGCGATGCTCGCGTTGATCTCCTTCAACGGGTCGATCCACGGGATGCCCGTCGAGACCCACTCCCATTCGAGCGCGTCGAATTCGACGCCGGCCGGCAACGTGAGCTCGCCGTCGGCGATCGCCAGCGCCAAGCGCCAGCGAGTGAGCGCGTCGAGCAGCTCGCGGTTGTCGCTCCGCTTCGACTCGGCGCTGTCTTCGTATTGCAGGAGCGCCTGCCGGCCGCCGCTGTAGTTCGTGAACGACTCGTCGTAAAACGTGTACGGGATGTCGAGCGACTTGAGCGCGACGGCGATCGACGTGTTGACGAACTGCTGGAACTCGACCGAAGGGGACTTCGATTCGAGGAATTCGGCTCGATCGCGGTCCTGCAGTTCGAGCTTGATCGGACCGCCGCCGAGATCGACCTTGTATTTCCCTTCGGCGTCGTCGGCCTCTTCCCCTTCTTCGGCCTCCTCCTCGTCGTCGGCGTCCGACGCGCCGGGCAACGTCACGCCGATGTCTTCGCTCACGTTCGAGAAGATCGCCAACGCGAACAACTGCGCGACCTTCATCTTCGCCAGCGCCAGCTCGCCGCACTCGTAGACGTCGCGGAGCGAATTCAAACCGGCCGCGATCGGGCTGATGCCCCGGTATTGATCGAAGCGATCGAAGTAGCCGTGCAGGATCATGTTCTCGATCGGAATGACCCGCTCGAACTCGAACCCGTCCCCCTTCGGCTTTCGCTTGCCGACGGCGTAGGCGAGCGCTCCGCCGGCCGTGTCGACCTGCACCCCCTGGACCCACGCGTCGCCCTCGGTCGAGCCGGAGAAGTTGCGGATCCGATCCCCTTCGACGGCCTGCACCTTCTTCGACGCGAGCTTCACGACGCCGACGTCGCCGTCGAGCGTGCGGCTCGCCTCGGCGATGCGGATCCAACGCTTGAGCGGATGCCGCCGCGCGACGTCGAAGTTTTCCTTCTTGCCCCAGTTCCGCACGAACTTCTCCAGCACGTCGTCGAACTCGCCGTTGCCGGTCGACGCTTTGAAGGTGAAGCTCGCGACGTAGTCGAGGTGCTTCCGAATCGCCCAGGCGGCGATCGCCATGTTGCGGCGGCAGTCGCGGCCGAGCGTGAGGAGCTGCGATCGCTTGTCGGCCGGCAGCTCGTTGTCTTCGCTCTTCGTGGAGACCGGCACCGAACGCCGCTTCTCGGTCTTCTTGGCGGCGTCGTAGCCCGCTTGCCGCGGGTCGCCGCTCGTATCGTTTCCGGGGAAACTGCCGCCGAAGTACTTCCGCTCGATCGACGCGTTGAAGCGGTTCGAGTTCTTACGGGCGTCGGCGGCGGCTTGATTCGCGAAGGCGATCATTAGGTGCGCCTCAACGAGATGGTCGAGACGCGCGGTTTGCGGCCGTTCTCGCGAGCGACCTTCGCCTTCCAAAATTCGTACTTCGCTTCGACGTCGCTGAGCGCTACCGTGACGCCGTCGATCGTCGTCGACGCGAGCCCTGCGCTTTCGAGCAGGACCGCTTCGAGCTTCGTCACCATATTTTCGGCGAACGTAGCCATGTAAAACCGCACCGGGGCGACGATGTGAAGCGTCGCCCCGGTGTTCCCCGGTCCGCGACTAAGCGATCGGCGAACCTAGGTGCGAAGTGGTGCAATGCCGCAGAGCAATTCGCGCGGAATATATTGTCGATGACATTAAAACGGGCTAACGTCGGACGCTTACTCGTCTTCGGTTTTTCGATTTTCGTAGGCTCGATCGAACCGCACCTGGCCGCAGGCGCTGCAGGTGCAGCGGCGGCGCACGATGTGGGTGTACTGCGTGCCGTCCGGCCGAACGCCGGAGAACTCCTGCACCTCGGGCGTGCCGAAGTAGGCCGAGCGCTCCGTGCTCTGGCACTTCTTGCATTGCGACGGCTGCACGTCGACGGTCGATTTGATGTTGGCGGCTCCGGCCGGGCGACCGGCGTTCTTACGTTGCGACATGAAACGAACTCCTAAATCTTGAGTGACGAAACGGATCCCTTGCGCCGCTTCTTCTTCGGCGATCGCGGCGCATGTGTTTTCTCTCCGACCGAGCAGCCGCGAATCGACGCGGCGACGCGGCAACCGACGATGTTGTCCCAGTGATCGTTGTCGGGACTGCCGGGGTTCTCCTTCCAGACGTCGACGACGCGACCGCTGGCGACCCCTTTCAAACGGGTTCGATATTCGGACGTGCAATGATCGGCCAGCAACCGTTGATCGGTGCCGGGCTTGCCGTGGAACACGAGCGAGCCGGGGTTGCCGGGGACGGCCATCAGCGCGTCGGCCGTATCGCTCTTCCAATAGTTGGTGTCGATCGTGACGGATTGGATGCTGAGCTTCTTGTTCGGGCCGATGAGCCAGTGATCGCCGATCAGCTCTCCCTGCTTCTCGGGGAACTTATCCATCGGTGCCTTGTCGGGCCCGATGCCGCGACCGGCTGCCGGGCAAACCAAGCCGACGAACTCGGGCAGCAGGCAGACTTCCGCGACGACGGCCTGCATCGCGCCGTCGGACCAGTCGACGAGGATGAGCTCGAAGTTCCGCGCGACGCCGTCTTGCCGCTTCCAGAGCCGCGGCTTCGGCCAGCTCTTCGGCCAGTTCTCCGACGTGCGGCCGAGCAGATGGCGCAGGAGATCGATGAGCCCGGCCTTGACCGCCGCCTTCGGCACGGCGTTCTTGTAGAGATCGGCGAGCTTCGGGCTGGCGCTGCGCTTCTGATAGTAGGTGCGATTCTGATCCGGCCACGTGCCGTGATCGACGAGCTCGCCGCTGAGCCGGCGATCGCAGGCCAGCGCGCCCCAATAGAGAATCGAGTGCATGACGTCGACGTGCGCGACGAACGTCGTCGCCCCGTTGGGAATGACGCCGCGCGGCAGGCCGCTCGTGCGGAACCGGAGCAGCTTCGCCTGCAGCTCTTCGATGTCGCTGCCGTCCTGACGCTGCGGTTGATTCTGATATTCGGCGTAGAAGACTTCTTCGTTTTGGAAGAAGAGATTCAGCGCGAACTGCAGGGCCGAGGCGCAGCCCGGTTTGCGATCTTCCCAGGCGACGTGCGCGCCGAGGTCCATCGCTTTACGATTCTTGAGATAGAACTTCGCCTCGCGATCGTCTTTAGAGTTGGCGAGGAAGCGTTGCTCCTGCAGGCGCCGGTATTCGCGCCAGAGCTCCATGTTCTTCGGGAACGCATAGAGCAGCTTGTAGCGTTTCCCTTGCCAGTCCGGGTACTGCTCCGGGTCCAGCAGCCGATCCGCGACGTCGCCCGGATAGATCACGGTCATCGCCGCGTAGATCTTCATCACGTTGCCGGGCCCGGCGAGACCGCGGACGTCGGCCTCGATCAATTCGAGCCGCTCCTTCACGCGGTCGGGATTGCGCGCCGACTTCTTCGTTTGCGGATCGTCGAGGAACGCGAAGTCGGGCCGAGCGCCGTCGACGTTCAGGCCGCGGATCGCACCGTCGAGCCCGCTCGCGGCGAGGATCGTACCGGAGGCCTTGCTGCCGGGAATGCGCGGCAGGATGATCCGATCTTTGCCCCACTCCATCCCCGTCGGCTCGTCGTTGTACGTCAAGCCGTTGCAACGATTGGCGATGTTGCCGACCTTCCGGACCGCGACGCAGACCTCGGGATAATCTTCGAGCAGCTTGTCGTTCGTGAGGAGCTGCGTCTTGACGTCGGCCAGCAGTCCGACGCCGAGCTTCTTGATCGCTCCGATCAGCACGCCGAACTTGATCGCCCCTTTCAGAATGCCGAACAGCACGCCGGCCTTGCCGATCGTCGACTTGCCGCCGCCGCGCGGCATGCAACTCGGGAGTTGTCCGCCGCTTTCGAGCACGGTCTGCAGGTCGCGTGCAATGTCTTCGAGGTCGGGGGACCAACCGAAGCTAAACCAGTGCGCAAGATACGTGTCGCACCAGAGGCGTAAGTTCTCCTCGGCGGCTGCGCGCCGGGCCGGATCTTTCACCGGCGGCAGCGAGCCGATCTCGCGGCCGCTCTTGCTCTTCTCCTTGTTCCGCTCGTTCTCGCGTTCCTTCTTCGCCTCGTAGCTCTCGACCGACGACCGCGACGCGCGAACCGTTTCCGCGGAAACCGTCGGGAAGTGCAGCTCGCCGCCGAGCCAGCCGGCGTAGCGTAAGAGATCGATCGTCTTACCGTCGCCGATCCGCGTGCCGGCCCGCATCCGATGACGGCGCATGCGGCCGTCGTCGAGCACTTGGCCCGCGGCCGTCGAGTTCAGGATCCGGCAGAGTTCGGCCGGTTTGAGTTTGCGAGGATCGGTTGCCACGTCCCGAATAATCGTTACCAGCGCCGCTGCCGCCGCCGCGATCGGATCACGAGCCATGCGTCTCGCCCTCCGAATCGCAGCGCGCACGCCGAATGTGAACTACGGTTTTCGTAGCCTGCATGCTGTTTGCTCAGCGTGTGGGTTAGAGGACCGTCGCAGCGTCAACTGCGGCGGTCCTCGTCTTTGGTTACTCGACCTGGCCGGCAAGCCAGGCCGTGTAATGAATCAAGTGCATCGTGCCGTCGCCGTTCCGCGGGGCCCCGCGGGCGACGTCGTCGCGGATGTGCTGCTCGGTGATCAGCTTTCCGCCGGCCTTCGTGAGCAGCTCGGCGAGCTGCTTGGTCGTGAGCGCCGTCGCGGCGGCGGTGTTGGGTTTCGTCATGCCGCCCGCTTCGAATTTTTCGGTTTCGGTTTCGTCTTAGCCGTCGGCTTCTTCGGCTCGTCGGCCGCGGGCTCGCGCGTCGCCTTCTTGCCCGTGAATTCTTCCCACCGCCGCACGATCACGTCGCAATAGAGCGGGTCGAACTCCATCAGGAACGCGTGTCGCCCGAGCTGCTCCGCTCCGATGAGCGTCGAGCCGCTGCCGCCGAACAGGTCGAGCACGTTCTCACCGGGCTTCGACGAGTATTGCATCGCGCGAGTCGCGAGCTCGACGGGCTTCTCCGTAAGGTGAACCATCTTCTGGCCGGGAACCTTCTTCACGCGCCAAACGTCGAGCGGCGAGTTGAAGACGTTCACCGCCACGCCGTCGTCGGATTCGAGCTTCACGACGCGCAGCCTTCGATCTTCGCTCGGCGGAAGCACGTCGACGCGAGCACCGTCTGCGGCTTCGAGCCGCACTCCCTTGCCGATCTGGCACGAGCCTTCGGCCACGCGCGAGAGTTCCCACGTGTCGGTCGAGGTCATCGCGCCGAAGAAGCGATGGTTCTTCCCGGTCCAGCCGTAGGAGCAGAGCTCGAAGTTGCCGTTGAAATCTTTGCGCGACAGCGCCGGGTGCTCTTTAATCCACACGATGACTTGCGCGAGATGTACGCCGACGCTACGGAGCGCGCGAGGATAGTTCTCAAGATTGACGTAACCGCCCCACAGGTAGAACGCGCTGCCGGGTTCCAACGCGTACGCCATATTGCCGAACCACTTCAACAACACCGCGTCGAAATCTTCGGCCGACATCGAGTCGTTGGTGAGCGGCCGATCTTTGGCGCGTTGCTCGAGACCGCCGCCGTTCTTCACTCGATCGCTGCGCGGTTGGACCGCGACGTTGTACGGCGGATCCATGTGCGCGAGTTGCGCCTTCTTTCCGCCGAGCAAACGGTCGACGTCGGCCCGCGAGCTGGAGTCGCCGCATAACAAACGATGGTAGCCGAGGACGTAGAGATCGCCGCGCTTCGTCTTCGCCTTGGAAGGCAGCGGCGGAACGTGATCGGGATCGGTAAGCCCGTCGAGCGGTCCGACGTCGAGCATCGCGGTAAGAAATTCTTCGCTGAAACCGAAGTCGGCGAGCTCGAACTCCTCCTCGCCGAGGTCGGCCACCTCGAGCGCGAGCTTCTGCCAGTCCCATTCGGCGAGCTCGGCGGTGCGGTTGTCGACAAGCCGAAGCGCTTTGACCTGCGCTTCGCTGAGATCGGCCGCGACGTGAGTCGGAACCTTCGTCATGCCGAGCTTAATCGCCGCGCGAAAGCAGGTGTGACCGCAGATGATGACGCCGTCGGCGTCGACGACGATCGGTTTGCGGAAGCCGAACGCCTTGATCGAAGCGGCGACAGCATCGACGGCGGCGTCGTTGATGCGCGGGTTCTGTTCGTACGGCTTAATCTCGCTGATTTTTCGATCGACAATCTTCATCGAACCGTCTTTCCGTTCGGCTATGAGCGCCGGCAGGCCTACCCAGGCCAAACGGGGCGTACAGCGGACAACCAACTGTGTCTAACTCTCGGACCTCATTGTGTGGCCTTAGGAGCTTTTAGGCCCAGGAGGGACCCGTTCGCCCAGCGCCGGCGGCCATATGCGCCGGCTGTCAGCGCCGGCGAGCCTGGGCCTGGCCGGCGTGTGAGCGGACCAGGCTAGCGCAGGAGAAGCGAGAACGTTCCCGCGCCGTACCAGATCGCGGCGAACGTGCCCATGACGATCATCGTGCTGATAAAACCTGTGAAGCCGGCCGGTGACTTACCGGGTCGGCCTTGGAAGTCGCTATCGACCGTGACGAAGAACATCGCGATCAAGATCAACACCGAAAGAATCTGACAAAAGAACTGCATCGCTCGACTCCTTAAAAGCACCGACCCCGGCCCGCGCATCCCTGCGCGAGCCGAGGCCATTGGTGGTGTCTTGAAACCGCTTCAGACCGGCTCGCGCCATTTGTCGACGACCTTCGGCAGCGGCCCTCCTAACTGCTTCTTGAGCAGCGCACGAGCATCGCCCGGCGTCGGTGCGATCACGCTGTAGTACATGCCGTCGCTGAACCCCGAGCCGTCGCAAAACACGAAGAAGAACTTGAACTGCTTTCGCGGCTTAGCGCGCCTGAGCATTCGAGTTGCAAAACACATGGCATCGGTCCCCGGTAGGTATGGCAGTTTGGGTAAAGCAGTTACCAGCGACCGCGACGTCGAAACAACCGCGGAGCCGCCGCGGGGCACGGACCATCGCCGCAAGGCCCCGCATTTCGCGTCTGCGGCGTGGGGGCTGGTGCGTACGGCTCCAACGTCGGAGCCGGGTCGAACCACTGCACGTCGCCCGCGGGCACCGTGTACGCTTCCGCAAACGACGGCAGGGCCGGTGCCGAGGCCCGATAGTTCGGCAACGTGTCGAACTGGTACGACGGGCGAGCCCGCTTGATCGCCGTCTCGCCGAGGATGCCGACGGCCGCGCGCTTGGCACGCAGGGCGTTGCTCTGCGGCTCGGCGCAACCGGCGAACAACACGACCAGCGACACGATCGCGATGACGACGATCATCAGCCACGTTTCGATGAAGCAACCCCGGCGCGGCGGACCGGGATCGCCGAGCTGCGTCTGCGTGGTGCGAAAGAGCATCGGCTCACGGACGGCCATTGCGTTCGGATCGAACAGGCGGATTTGGCTGGAATATCCCGTGTGCATTACAGCTCGCTCTCCACCTTGAGCGTCACATGCCCGGTTCCAGCGTCACCCACTGCCGACGAAGCAGCGGGTGGGGGAGCGGCGGCGGGAGCGGGTTGTCCAATCGGATTCGCGCCGGCGGGAAACCAGGGACGTCTTTCGTCGCGGCCTCCGTCGTCGGTGCGGCGCTTGCGGAGCTGCTCGAGCTTGTGCTCGATGCGACCTTCCGCGTCGGCGACCTTCCGATCGCTCACCTTGCGCTCGCGCTCGGTCGAGCAGCCGTCGATGAGCATCGTCGTGACCAGCGACACGACCAAGTTGATGATGAAAGCCTTCATGATGATCTCCTTAAACGAACGACGAAAATCGCAACCGCAGCGAACTATCGTTCCGCGAACGGCGACGAAGAATAAACGGAGGGATGGCAGTGGAATCGCACGGGTCCCCAGAAGGCCTCACGGTCCTGCCTGCGATCGAACGTCGCCGGCAACGTCGGCTTCGGGCATTCCCGCTCGCGCTCTTCGAGCTGCTTGCGCAACCGGTCGACACGCTCCTTCACTTCGTCGCGGATTCGCGTGTTCACGGCGTCTTGCCGTTGATGCTCTTCGCTCGCAGCTTGAATCCTCGAACCGGAATCGCCGAGCTCGACGAGCACGATGTTGCCGCCGACGATCATGAACGGCTTGTTCTCGGGCGGATGCAAATAACGGTCGCCGTGATGGAGCAACGCGCAGCTGGTGTAATACTTCTCGTTGCTCGCCACGTCGCGAATGACGTCGACGGTTTCCCGGGAAACGACGTATACCCGTCCTTCTTCGCAAGCGTCGTAGGTGCCGCCGAGATTGCCGTGGCCGGTGAAAGAGGTAAACGCCGCGCCGGCCCCGAAGCCGACCGCGAGCAACGCGATGAAGATGCCTAGGCCGACGATTTGATCCTTGAATTTCATAGCGTTACAAACCTTTGACGATGAGCAGCTCTTGCCGAGGGAAGCCGATGAGCGAGCTCACGGCGTACGAATCACGCCCCGCGATCATGCGGAGCCAAGTAGCCATCGGGCACCAGAAAGCGCCGCGCGGTTGGTCGGAGGGATAGATGCCGCGGCTTTGGTCGAGCCAATCCGGGCCCCAGCTGTTGAGGATGAGCACGGCCGGGATATCGAACCGCACGCCGATGGCGCACATGCAATGCGGCCAGCTGCCGCTCGGCCTGGCGATCCCGTTGACGTCGGTCCACTCGGTGAAGCCCTGGCCGGAGCAAACCGGAATCGGATAACCGTTGGAAAGTGCGGCGATCGTTTCCGCTTCGGTCGTGACGAGCGCGACCTGGCGAATCGGATGTTGTCGCGCGATGAAGTCGAGCCGACCGCCGTCGGCTCGCCCGCCGCAACCGAAGGCACCCCAGTTGCGGGCCCGAGCTCCGGAGTAAACGCGCAGGTCGCATTCGCTCGAAGCGCCGCCCGTGTAGTCGAGCCGAAACAGCACGCCGAACTTCGTGACCCCCGCGGCCATCGCCGCGCCGTACGAACCGTCGCCCGAACGGTTGTAGGTCAGGCCGGCCCCTTCGACGCGGCCGAGGCCGTACATCGGTTCGGTGGCGACGATTTGGAAGTCGCCGCTGCGACCTTCGAGATAATCGATCGCCAGCACGATATCGACGGCGTGCGACCAGCCCCAGCTGGTGCAGTCGCCGATCTCCTGCCGGCCGACGACGAACGGCTTACCGAACTTGCGCTGATGCGCCTCGTTCAGGGCGCGATAGAGCAGGATCGGCTTTCCGTCGCTCGCCGAAGTGACTTGCGGGGTCGGCGGGCCCCTGGCTTGGAAAAAATGCGGTGCCGCCTGCTGCAGCGTCGGTCGCGCCAAGCTCCGGATGTAAAGCTCGCTCCGTTGCGGCTGCGGCGTGTAGCCCATCGGCGGCAGAGCATGCGGTCGGACCGGCGCGGCATCGGGCAACGGTGCCGGCCGAGCGACGTCGACGTCGGGATCGGCCGCTTCGTGAATCGGCCGAACGTGCGACGGTTTGGAAACGGTCGGACGCTGTTCGGCCGCATCCTTGCAGCCGAACAGCGTCGCCGAAGCGGTCAGCCCGAAGGCGACCGCTATACGCGCGAGAGTCTTCATCGATCAGCATCCTTGCTTAGATCTGCAGCGCCGAAGCCTGCACTTCTCGGAGCGCCTGAATCCATTCAGAGCGCCGTTCGTCGGTGAGCGTGTCGCCGAGGTCTTTCCCCAGCCGTGCTTTGAGATATTCGCCGATCGTCTTTCCGAGCGCCGGGTAGCGCTCGGAGAACGTCCAGCGTTGCGTGTAGAACTTCCGAATGACGACGATTTGCTCGTCGACCGTGGCACCGGTGTTGTACACCCGCTCGCGGCCTTCGAGCTCGCCGTCGAACTCGACGCCTTCGGCGACGATCGCCATCACTTCGGCCAAGGCCTGCGCATGCTCACGACGTTCGCCGACGTTCCCGTTCCGCTCGAAGATCGGTCGCAGGTCCAGTTGCGTCGGCGGCAGCGGCTCGTTACTCGAGTCGACGGTCTGCAACGGCGAAGCGATCGCCAACAGAATCACGAAGCCCACTGCGAGACCGCCGATGAATTGCTTTACCGAGTCGCTCATAAATCGGATCCTGCAGCTGCGGTCGTGAGGGAATCAAAAGGGCGACGCGGTTACTTCGTCGAAGTGAAGTGCTCGGCGATCGCGGCTTGGATCGCCGGCTCGATCTGCGCGGGAGGCAGACCCAACACGGCCGCGGCGTCTTGCTTCTTGGTGAGGTCCGCCATCAACGCCTTGAGCTTTTGCTCGACACTCTGCGTGACCGTGACCCCTAACGCCAGGCCCGGGATGCCCAGCTTCGCGAAGAGCTTCGGTCCGAAGATCCCGCCCGCGACGAACGCGGCCGCGATGATGCCGAGCATCGGCAGGTTGAGCGACGACGCCAGGTTGAGAAGTTGGAACTGCACGACCGCACCTCGGGAAGGGATGATGAAGACGCCCGACGCCGAAGCGCTACGCCTGGTTCGGTTGGAACGTAGCGATGACGCTCAGGGCGTCGGACGAATGGAAGAACGCGGCGAACTGGTCGATCAGCTTGTCGGCCGTGACGAGCATCAGCTTCTTGAGCGCCGGGTCGATCAGGTTGTCCGGGCCTGGCAGATCGATCGGTTCGATGACTTGGTCGTACAGCTCGGCGAGGAACTGCAGCACGACGGCCTTCTTCTCGAGGCCGGTGGCGGCGAGGTCTTCGGCGATTTGCATCGCCGAGGGTATGGCAGGCAGCACGGCCTGATGCATCGCGGCCATCACGCCGAGCGCTCCGGCTTCGACCTTGTCGTGAGCGGTCTTAATGACCGCACGAAGTTCGCCGCGGACGGAATCGTAGAGGCTCATGGGGCACCCGCTGTGGATTGTTGCGGGGCCGGATTCCGATTGCGGATGCGTCGCACGGTCCAACGTGAGATGCCCGCTTCGCGAGCGATCTCGTGCGTCAGTAAGCGTTTGGCCTTCGTCAGCCGAAGCACGGTGGCTTCGATCGACTTGGGCGTCCGTTTGCGACCCGCCATGATCCGATCTCCCTGCCCTCAAGTGGGCGGAACGATGCTACGTGCCAGGTGGTGCAAAATAGGGGTCCAATTTTGCCCCCGCCGCGAAGTAGGTTCTGAGGATCTCCTCCACGCCGCGAACCGAAGGGTGCTAGCTATGGCGAAGAAGATCGCCGAAGAAGAAGACGTCCTCGCGATTCAAATCAAGCATTACCTTGAACTTGAGGATAATCGCAAAACGCTGAATCGTCTCGCCGGAAGCGTCGAGCGGCAGGGCGACCCGATCTACGAAGATTTGTTGGAGCACACGCGTGCCAACGGCGGCGTGGAGAAGGAAGTCGTGCATGCCGGATATCGTTTGACGATCCACACGGTCGAAGGGACCGTGAAATGGAAAGACGAGTTCATCAAGCTCGCCGGTGCCGCGATGGCCGAAGATCTGCAGAGCAAAGCGGAGAAGCGCGAGAAGCTGGAGATCGAACCGCTGGCAGCCGTCGTCGCGTCGAAGTCGCGCAAAGCGGCCTAGCGTTTCCGGGGAAACGATCACGCACGCTACGGGCAGCCGGTCCCTCCAGCGAGCTTTTCGCCGGTAAGAAATTCTTCGGCCCATCCGGGAATTTCGCTTTCAACGAGCAAAGGATGGCTCGACGATAGACCCGCTCGGAACACGTCGTAGAAGTTCATTTGCGCCATCTTCACGATCTTCTCCGCTAGCGCTCGTGCGTCGACAACAAATTCCAAGACCTGTCCGATTTCTTTGCATCGCACTCGGTTATCGACTCCTGTCCCCTTCCTTGTAATGTAGATCTTCACTTTGTGGCTTTGATGATTGAAGGATGCTTGGTGCAAGAGTCCGTCACGGAGGCACTGCCAAAGCTTTTTCGTTTCATCCAGATGAAGGTTGAATAGACGTTCGCCGATTTGCCGATAAAACGAGTCGCCGAGTTTACTCGACTGTCCGCTATCGCTGGTCTGCCGAAAGTAGCGCTCGGCCAAGGGAATGCTCAAGATAAGCGCGGCAATCCCTCCATCTTTCTCATTACAGAGTCGAAGGATCGGATCGGCATACCACGCGTTGAATTGTTCAAGAGTCATCTCCGTTGGATCGGCTGACTCGGTATTAAGATTATTCATCGCGAACCTGTATCTTTGGATGCTCGGGGCAGGGCCATGGTAGGCGGGATTCGCGATTATGAACACCGTCGAAGGCAAGCCGTCGCTCGAAGCGTTCCTAAGGATATTCTGCCCTGAAGTGGACGGCATTCGCATCCGAACGACGGGCTGAAACAGGGCGTGCCGAACGGCGTTCTGGACTGCCGATCCGGTAGCCGCGAACGAGGTATTTCTGACACCCTCGGTCTTCGGAACCGAGGGTTACAGGTTCGAATCCTGTCGGGTGTACTCGTTCGCTCTCGCGCCGAGCTTGAATTTAAGCTCAGGGCCCGCTGGCAGAGTACCGCGGTATGATTGCGCATTCTTGCGCCTGAGGGCCGAATTTAAGGCCTATGCTCGCGATCGGCGGGATGCTTCCCGCTCGATCTACTACCGTATCGAGGCCGCCTAGAGGCTGGCGTCGAGCTCGAGTTCTCGCACTTTCGCAGAGAGGCTCACGATACAGGTCAAATAGCCCTGCAACTCCTCGATCCGCTGCGATTGCAGAACGATCTGCTTATTGGCGAGCCGAAGTTGTTCGAGCAATTCAGCGGCAGACCGCTTTGAGTTGCCTGCCAAGTCGCTGATGTCCGTGTACTCGAACTCAGGGTGCATCCCGTTCATGGCGTCAGGGCGAGCATGTTCGCTCTTGTCCGTGCTGCATCCGTTGCACTCGTTGATGACTTTAGGCATGTCTGAGCTTCCGACTCTTGATGGTGTTTTTAAGGAGTTCTCGAAGTGTGTAGAACTCCCTAACTAGTTGGGTATAGCCTCGAATAAACCAATAGGAAGTTGCTGATACTAGAGAATGCGGGATTTCGTAGGCGATCTTCGTCGAAGACGTGTGTTATTCGTTACGACCGAATTAAAGCTAAGAGATTCGGCGTAGCAAACCCCGCAACCGATGGCTCTTAACGCCTCGACGCTCTGAGAATATCGCTTCTGCGCGTTGGTTTTGGTGGACGGCAAGCCTCTTTCGGCTTCGTCGGCACCGTTCCGAAGAGCCCGTCGGGTCGGCTCTCCTCGTATCGAACGCAAGCGTGTCGAAAGGCATTCGGTCCACGGCACAATGGTCTCTCCAACCGGAAGGCCATCTCTAAACTGCTTATTGATAAGTAGTTAGCAACAAGCAATTTTCGCATGCTGCATTCCCTAGAAGCAGAAATAACAAGATAGACGGAATGAATAGGAAAAATAATATGACCAAAAAAGATAAAATAGATTGAATAAATAGAATAGGCAGTATAAAACGGTAATTGTCACATGTCGGCCAGTCATCACGACAGGAACGACTGTGCTCGACACGCAAGGAATTTCCGGAGTTCCAAGTGTGTCGAGGAAGCGGAAACGGCGGAAGCCGGGCCCGATCCGCCTGCCTCGTGTCGAGGGGGCGTGAAAGTTTGTCTCTCACAAAAACCCACGTTTAGAAAGTCAGAACCATGTTGAAGCGTCTTTGGAGCGAAGAAGTCGGTGCGATCGTTTCGGCCGAAATCATGTTGGTCGCCACGATCCTCGTGATCGGCGTGATCGTTGGTCTCAAGAGCGTCCGTGATTCGGTCGTGACCGAACTCGCCGACGTCGCTCAAGCGATCGGCAACGTCAACCAAACCTACTCGTACAGCGGCGTCAGCGGTCACCACACGTTCACCGCCGGTGCTCAATTCACCGACAACGCCGACTTCTGCGATGTCTCGTCTTTGTCCGATGCCGGCAACTCGAAGTGCGTCGTGATCTGCACCTCGATCCAGACCCCAGGCGGCAGCAGCGAACCGACGAACTAACGTCGCTGGTCGAACGACTCAAGTGCCAAGCCTGAGTTGATCGGCCTGTCGGAAACGCGAATGGGGGCCGAGGGTAAGACTCTCTTTTCCCACGGCCCCCTCTTCGCGGCTCTCCCATCCCCAACGAATCCCACTGTCTTGTGAATTACCGTCTTGCGAATGTTCCTTTGTTGCGAGCCTCTAGGTCGCCTTGCTCTTTCGACCTAGCGGCTTGTCGTCCGATCCTGATCCGTACCTGATCCGTAAGTGTCCGTTTCCAAACCCTGTTTTTTAGAAAGTCAGAACCATGTTGAAGCGTCTTTGGAGTGAAGAAGTCGGTGCCATCGTCTCGGCTGAAATCATGTTGGTCGCCACGATTCTCGTGATCGGCGTCATCGTAGGCCTGAAGAGCGTCCGCGATTCCGTCGTGACCGAACTCGCCGACGTCGCTCAAGCGATCGGCAACGTCAACCAAACGTACTCGTACAGCGGTGTCAGCGGACATCACACGTTCACCGCCGGTGCCCAGTTCACCGACAACGCCGACTTCTGCGACGTCCCGGGCACCCCGACCGACATCGGCAACTCGAAGTGCGTCGTAATCTGCACGTCGATCCAAGCCCCAGGCGGCACGACTGAACCTACGAACTAGTCTCTCTTAAGTCGAACGAATCCGGGTGCCCACTAGGATTCGCTCGATAGACCGATGGAAACGTGATCGGGGGCCGTGGGTAAGACTCTGTTTTCCCACGGCCCCCTACGTCGCGAATGTTTGCTGTCCGATGTAGAAGCGTAAATGTTGTCGCGCCGTGCGGAACCTTTGCGAGCCTCGAGGTCGTCTCTCTCTCACGACCTAGGGACTAGCGGAACCGCGAGTTGCGAGTCTCACCAACACCTTTACTAAAAGAAGTCCTCTCATGTTGAAGCGTTTTTGGAAGGAAGAATTCGGTGCGATCGTTTCGGCCGAAGTTATGTTGGTCGCCACGATCTTGGTGATCGGAGTTATCGTGGGTCTGAAAAGCGTTCGTGATTCGGTGGCAACCGAATTGGCGGACGTCGCTCAGGCCTTCGGCAACGTCAACCAAACGTATTCGTACAGTGCCACCAGCGGGCACCACACGTTTACCGCCGGTGGACAGTTCACCGATGCCGCCGACTTCTGTGATCTCCCCGGGATGGTGATGAACTGCGAGCAACAATCGAAGTGCGTTGCCATCTGCACTTCGATCCAAGCTCCCGGTGGAAGCACCGAACCGTTGAACTAAGGTTTGTTGCCGTGTCGAACGACTCTTGTGCCAACTAGGAGTTGCTCGATGGGGCGTAAGTCGCGAATGGGGGCCGAGGGGAATCTCTCTCCTTTCCCACGGCCCCCTCTTCGCGGACCCAAGATGCGAAGCTCTCCGAGAAACCTGTGCCTTGCGGAATCGTGCCTTTGCGGGGCCCTAGGTCGTCTCTCTCCCGACCTACGGCCCCGCTTTCTTTTTGATCCGCTCGTCGCTTCTCCTCGCAACGAAACGAAATCACGATGGTCGTTAAGAAATCCAAACTCTATTCCTTCCTCTGGTCGAGCTGCCGGCGACTTCGCGGTTCGATGGATGTCGGTCGATTCAAAGACTACGTGTTGGTGCTGCTCTGCGTGAAATACGCCGGCGACAAATACACGAGCGGCTCGAGCGCTCCGATCGTGGTTCCGCCAGACGCCGGATTTAAGGATCTCGTAGCCCTCAAAGGTCGTCCCGACATCGGGGCTCGGATCAATCAAGAAATCGTGGCTCGACTGGCTGCCGACAACCGGCTCTCCGACCTGCCCGACTTCGACGACGCTTGTCTCGGCGTCGGCCCGGAAAAGGTCGACCGCCTTTCCGCCCTGATCGCGATCTTCGAGAACGAGGCGCTCGACTTTTCGACGACCCTCCCCGAACACGACGATCTTCTCGGCGGGGCCTACGAATATCTGTTGCGCTACTGCGGCATGGAAAACGGCAAGAACTCCGGCCAACCGCACACGCCGGCCGAAGTGAGCCGCGTCATGGCGCAGGTGCTCGGCGTCGGCGAAGGCGCGACCGAAGCCACGACGGCCTACGACCCGACCTTCGGCTTCGGCTCGCCGCTGCTCCGACTCGCGATCGACGCCCGGCGCAAGCCGCTGCTCTACGGACAAGCTCGCGATTCCGCTTCGAGCGGCCTCGCACAACTTCACCTCCGGCTCCAGCACGGCGCGATCGCGAACATCGCCGTCGGCAACACGCTCGCAGATCCGCAGTTCAAAGACGGCGACAAGCTCAAGACGTTCGACTTCGTGGTCGCCGACCCGCTTTTGCACGGCGACTGCTGGCGCTGCGGAATCGATCCGGCGCTCGATCCTTATCAACGCTTCCGACCCTTCGGCACGCCGCCGGAAAAAGGGGGCGGATACGCTTATTTGCTGCATGTCGTTCACTCGCTCAACGGCACGGGCCGCGGGGCGTGCATCATGCCGCAACGCGCCTTGTCGCGCGGAGCGCGCGGCAGCGCCGAGGCCGACATTCGCTGGGCGCTCATTCGCAAAGGCCTGATCTCGGGCATCATCGGGCTGCCGCCGAATCTCTTCTTCGGCACCGGTATCTCGGCCTGCATCGTGATCGTCGACAAACGCGGTGCGCACGCTCGCAAAGGCGTATTCATGATCGACGCCGGTGCGAGCTTCGTGAAAGACGGCTTGAAGAACCGACTCCGCGAGCAAGATCTGCAACGAATCGTCGACGTCTTCCACGATCGGCTGGAAATTCCCGGCTATTCCCGCCTCGTGGCGACCCACGAGATCGCCCGGGCCGACTACAACCTGAGCCTGCAACACCACATCAACGGTCGGCCGACTCGCGGCTTCCGCAACGTCGCCGGCTCGCTGCCGCGCGCGGTGCCGGGAGTCGACGTCGACGCCCTGCGACACTATTGGTCCGCCTTCTCTCAACTCGGACAGGCATCGTTGAGCAACCGCCTCGACGCCCCTCCCGAGTCGAGCTCCTGACCAAGCCATGAAACATCGAAAATCCTATTCCTTTCGGCGCTCCTCGATCCTTAGAAATAACTATCGCACCGCCGTTAAACACTAGAAGTAGTTTCAAAACCGTCTGAGGGTGATGACGAGGCAGGCGAGTTGAACGAATCCGAGGAACAGATTTTCGTGATGTTCGTAGCGTGTGACCAGTCGCCGGAAGTTCTGCAGCCAGGAGATCGACCGTTCGATCT
>JAIOPP010000053.1 GCA_021413845.1 Planctomycetia bacterium
GAGCCCCTTCTGCACTTCGCGCTTCAGCCCGATGTAAAGTTGGTTCATCCGAAGCCGGTCGAAGTAGTCGGCCACGCCGCCGACGCGCGGGCAGATCGACATCTTGTTGTCGTTCAGCACGATGACCATCTTCTTCTTCAGATACGCCGCGTTGTTCAGCGCCTCGAAGACGATGCCCGAGGGAAACGCGCCGTCGCCGATCACCGCCACGCTGGATCGCGTCTCCTGGCCGGGAATCAGGTCGTCGCCGCTCTTGAGGCCGAGCGCCGTCGAGACGCTGCAGCCCGCGTGCCCGGTCATGAAGAGGTCGTATTCGCTCTCGGTCGGGTTCGGGTAGCCCATCAGGCCCCCTTTGGTCCGAATCGAGGCGAAGTCGCGGAAGCGACCGGTGACGAGCTTGTGCGGATAGATCTGATGGCCGGTGTCCCAGATCAGCCGATCGGTGCGGAAGTCGAATGTCGTGTGAAGCGCGAGGCACAACTCGACGACTCCCAAGTTCGACGCGAAGTGCGCCGTCCGATCGGAGACGACGCTGCAGAGCGCGTCGCGCATCTCTTCGGCCAGCTGCTCGAGCTGCGTCAGCGAGAGGGGGCGCAGATCGTCGGGGGAGTTGATCGTCGGCAATAGGGGAGCGGACATCTTAGTGGTTCCTTTCCACGACATAACGTGCCAAGTCTTCCAAGACCTCGACATCGGCACCGAACGGCGCCAAGCAGGCAATCGCTTCCGTCGTCAGGCGCTCGGCCCGACGTCGGCTTTCTTCCACACCCAACAAACCGGGATAGGTCAGCTTTCCGCGCGCGGCATCTTTGCCGACGCGCTTGCCGACCGCTGCTTCGGAGCCCAGTACGTCGAGCAAGTCGTCCATAATCTGAAACGTGAGTCCGAGGCGCGCGCCGTATTCGGCGAGCGCCGCGAGTTGCGCGGCGTCGGCCCCGGCGACGATCGCGCCGAGTCGGAGCGACACGCGGAGCATCGCGCCGGTCTTGCGGCGATGAATGGCTTCGAGCGCCGCGAGGCTGTCGTCGGTAGTTTGCTTTTGGATCGGCGCGGCGCCGGGCACTTTCCCTTCTTGCGCCAAGTCGTCGGCCTGCCCGCCGACGAGCTCGCACGCGCCGGCGGCCCGAGCGAGTTCGCCGCAGCATTGCGCGGCCGCGCGGGGGGGCTGGATTTTGTTTGCGAGAATCTCGAAGGCGAGCGTCAGCAGAGCATCGCCGGCGAGAATCGCGATTCCTTCGCCGAAGACTTTATGATTCGTCGGCCGGCCGCGGCGCAGGTCGTCGTCGTCCATGGCCGGAAGGTCGTCGTGGACGAGCGAATAGCTGTGGATCATCTCGACGGCACAAGCTGCCGGAAGCGCCGCCTCGACGTCGCCCCCGCAAGCCCTCGCCGCCGCGAGCACGAGCAACGGCCGCAATCGTTTGCCGGGCGCTAGGAGACTGTAACGAATCGATTCGGCCAAATTGGTGGGGCAACCGATACCGAGTAAACCACCGCCCAGAGAACCATCATCCCCGACCGCTTCGGCCAAGGCCGCGTCGATCTTCGGCCGCCATTCGGTCGCAAACTCGACGAACGGCGACACCGAGGCCGAGGTCGCCGCTGCGGAGGTCGAGGAAAGCGTGGATTCGGTTGCGGACAAAGGAGAAGGCATCCGGAGTTCTGCGAGAGTCACCAACAGTCCAACCGCGATCCCGTGTCGCGCTTAACCGATCGCTGCAACGATAATCGTGGTCGAGGCTTCCGACCGAGAAGCCTCTCTTATTCTAAAAGAGGGTCGCCGGTCCGTCCACGGCATTGCCCGTTTCGCTCGCCGGCGCTGCGTCGGCGGCGGGCTTCTTCGTACTACGTCGCTTCGAGCGCGTTTGTGCTTTTTCTTCCAAACTCAGCGTCGATTCGTCGTCGAACGGCTCCGTAACCGGCTTCCCCTCGGCGTCGACGCCGGCCAGGATTTCGATGCGGCGCTCCGCTTTTTCCAGCAAACCGTGACACTGCCGCAACAGCCGGACCCCTTCTTCGTACCCGGCCAGCGAAGCTGCGAGATCGGTCCGGCCGTCTTCAAGCTGCTGTACGATCGCTTCCAAGCGGACGAGCGCTTGCTCGAAAGTGGGCGGAGCGGGGGGAGTTTGCGGGCTGGATTCAGGCATGAGGATCGATCAAGGGTTTGAATGATAAGTGCTAAATGATAAGTGATAAATGAGGAACGAGAAGTGCCATGTCTCGGCGGCAGCCGTCCGACATTTATCACTTATCATTTAGCACTTATCACTCCTGCGAGCTGCCGCGCCACGTATTTCGCCAACAGATCCGTCTCCAAGTTCACGCGATCGCCGACGCGGAGCGTTCCTAGAGTCGTAACCTCGAGCGTGTGCGGGATCAGTTGTACGCTGAAGCGTTCGTCTTCGACCATCACGACCGTGAGGCTCACCCCCTCGATCGCGATCGAGCCTTTCGACGCCGTCTGTCGGGCATACTCGCGCGGCAGCCGGAACCACATCTCGCTCCATTCTCCCAGATCCTGCCGGGCGTCAAGTGTGCCCGAGCAGTCGATGTGGCCGGTGACGAGGTGGCCGCCGAGCCGGTCGCTGAGCCGGAGCGACCGCTCTAGGTTCACGAAGCTGCCGGGCACGAGCGACCCGAGCGTCGTGCGACTCAAAGTCTCCGGGCCGGCCTCGAAGTCGAGCAAGCCATCGGCCATCGCGACCACGGTGAGGCAACAACCGCTCACGCAGATGCTCTCGCCGAGCACGGCTTCGGCAGCGATCGCCGGCGCCGCAATGCGCAACCGCCGCCCCGGCGGCTCTTCGCGCACTTCGGCAACCGAGGCTTTGAGTTCGACGAGGCCGGTGAACATGGGAGAGGAGCGGAGGAAGAGTGATAAATGATAAGTGCTAAATGATAAATGCCGGAGTTCGCCTCCCCCATTTATCACTTATCATTTAGCATTTATCATTCGCCGCCGCCAGAATACCAAATAAGCGCCGCGATGGGCAGCGCTTCGGCGCTCTACCGGAAGTCTTCGCTCGTCGCTCTGTGGCCGTAGATCGGGAGGTAGCGGTAGTAGACTTCTAGGATCAGGATCGACATGGCCGTGTTGTAGAGTCGGCCTCCTTGGTCGCCGTGTTTGTCGGGGAAGTACCAACTGCCCGAGGTGTGTCCTTCGCGCGATTGCGATTCTAGGAGAAACGCCTTCATTTCCTCGTTCCAAGCGATCCACTCTTGGCCGCCGAAATGGCGGAAGACTTGCGTGGCGTAGTAGTTGTAATACTGGTCGTGGTCCGACGGCCCGCGCTTGCTCAAGCTCCGGATGCCGCGCTGCAAGGCGGGCTGGCTGCGCGGCCAGCCGCCGTACATCCGGCTGAGGAGCCCGATCGAGGTCATGGTCGGATCGTTTTTGGCGGGGCTTTGGTAGCCGTAGGCCGCGCCGCCGTCGTCTTGCACGCCGTCGAGAAACTTCTTCGCCGCAGTCCAAACTTCCGGCGGCACCGGCATGTAGGTCAGCTCCCCGCTCTTGAGCGCCATGAGCATCCAGCCGGTTACGGTCGTGTCGCCGACTTGGCCGGGGAAGTAGCGCCAGCCCCCTCCCTTTTTATCTTGCGAGTTGACGATGAAGCGAACCGCTTCGCGACAGGTGTAGTGCAAGTCTTCATCGCGCGTCAGCGCATAGGCTTCGCACAGCGCGAGCGTGGCGATCGCTTGCGAGTAGAGATTGATTCCTTCTTGCAAGTCGCCGCCGAGGGGCGTGGCGATGGTCTTCGCTTTGAGATACTCCAGCCCCTTGCGAACGGTCTCCTGGTACTCGCCGCGGCGATGCGTGTGGTTCGCCCCGAGAAACGGCAGCAGCGCGAAGCCTGTCGCGGCGGTCGACGAGCCGTGGTTGCCGGGATTGCCGCAGTATTTGCAGATCCCTTCTTGCCGATGGTTGAAGTGCCAACTGCCGTCTTCGCGTTGATGAGCCGCGAGCCAACGAAGCCCGCGGGCCACCGCTTTTTCGGTCTCTTCCGAGCCGCCGTCTTGGAGGAGTATGCCTTTGAGTTCGCCGTCGCGGCCGTCGAGCATGCTGAGCGTGGTGCTCGATCCGCCGAGGGGAGTCAGTAAGTCGCCGAGGCCGGAGTTGCCCGACAAGCCCGCCGGCGGGAGCTTCGGATCGTTGCCGAACTCGCTCCCTTTTCGGCCCGGCGCGGGAGTCGCGATCAGCGCGTCGACGAGCGAGCGGGGCGATTCCGTTTTGGTTGCCGGGGCATCGTTGCGCTGGATCTTCGTCGCCACCTTCGGCAGCGTCGCCAAGCTCGGCGCGACGACGCTCGCGACGGTTCCTTCAAGCTCGACGCGCGGCGGCTTGCGCGTCGTGTCGAAGCCGAGGAGCGCCAACAATAGGACGAGCGCGAAATGCACGACGCCGCTCACCAGCGACGATACGATCAGCTTCCGGCTACCGCGAAACGCATCGGTGCTCGGCGCGGAGTTCGCCTTCGCCGGCGCGCGAACCTCTTTCCGCGGGATCACCCACCGCGGCTCTTCTTCGATCGCTTCCGCTACGGGCAACGCGCGCGGCAGAGAGGCACGTGGAATCGGCGGAGGAGTGGGATGCCGAGGTGTTACGTCTCGCAGCACGGGCGGAGGCGCGATCGGTGCAGTCGGCGGCAACGGAACCCCGGTCGATGGCGCACTCTCTCCCGTGCCCGACGGAGCGGGATACGAAGAACCGATCGGCGGCAGCGCGTCGGACGACATGCGTGGGCTGGGTAGTATTTGCCGAAAGGGGAAAGCTTGCGGCGTTTGTAAATGGCTCCCCAACCCTACCTCGCGATTAGAGCGATCGACGATACGATCCATAAGATCGGCACGATCGGGCCCTGCGGAGCAGCAACCGGCAGCTCCGAGCTACGACTTTCACGTCGCTAAATCACACGCAGTAGCGACGGTGCCGGTTTTAACGATCGCAACGGCGCCGGCAGCGGAAACGTCGGCCGGCCTACTTCTCAATCCGGTACATCGCCGAGTCGGTGCGCAGGAAGATCGTGCGGCCGATCATGGCCGGGGTGGCGAGAATGCGGCCGTCGAGTTTGTTTTCGGCGAGCAGTTTGTAGGTTCGGCCCGGCGCGACGACGTACGACTTGCCGTCTTCACGGAAGAGCCAGAGCTTGCCGTCGGCGTAGAGGAGCGAGGCCGAGAAGTTGCCGCCGAGTCGTTCGGTCCACAGCTCCTCGCCGCTCACGGCATCGAGGCACGTGACGATTCCCTTGTCGTTCACCATGTAGAGTTCACGGCCGACGACGAGCGTCGACGGGCTCGCCGGCGCTTGCTTCTTCACCTTCCATTGCACGTGCGTCTCGGTCACGTCGCCGGCGCCGCCGATGCGGATCGCCCACAGCTCCGGCTTGGCGAACGCCGTCGTGATGTAGAGCAGCCCATGCGCGAGGACCGGTCGCGGAACGTTCGACCAACCTTTGTATTCGACTTTCCACAACTCCGCACCGCTCTCGGGATCGTAGGCGATCACGCGATCGGCGCCCGGGCTGATGAGTTGCTCGCCGCCGTCGACGAGCGCGACCAGCGGCGTGGAGTAGGCTTTGCGTTGGTCGGGATTATCGGCCGGCTTGCCGGAGCGCGGCGTCTTCCAGCGCACCTTGCCGGTCGCTTTATCCAGCGCGGCGACGAACTGCACGTCGGTGCCGTCGCAAGTGAGGATCACGAGATCGCGCCACAAGATCGGCGAGCTGCCGGGCCCTTCCTTGTGTTCCAAACGGAGCTCTTCGTTCTTCCAGACGATCGCCCCGTCGGCCTGATTCAAACACGCGGTCCCTAGCGTGCCGAAATGTACATATAGATGCGTTTCGTCTAAGACCGGCGTCGGCGAAGCGAAGCCGTTCTTCGAGTTCTTGCCGATCGGGCTCGCGGGGCGAAACACTTCGACATCGTGTACCAGCTTGCCGGTCGTCGGATCGACGGCCAGCGCGCGCAGCGACAAGCCATCGGTCGAAGCGGCGGTCATCCAGAGGTGGCCCGTGCCGATCACGGGCGACGACCAACCTTCGCCCGGCAGCGGTTGCTTCCAGCGAACGTGTTCGGTCTCGCTCCAGGTCGTCGGCAGATCGGTCGCCGCGGCATGGCCTTGGCCTTCGGGCCCGCGAAACTGCGGCCAAGCCAGCTCGGCCGCGGCAGCCGCTGCGCCGCGGAAGAGACTCACGTCCCCCGTCGGCGGCAGCCCTAGCAGGCATAAAAGCAACACGTAGTAAGGCAGGCACGGGAAGCCGACGAGTTTTCGATTTCGTCGATTCCGATTCGTAAAGTGCATGGTCCGGCGGCCGATAATAGAAATGGTAGGCAAGCGCGATGTAACAAGCTCCGCAGTAGAGCGATAAAGATCTGAGACCCGAGCGACGCTGCGGAAAACGAGACCCGAAAGGTCGAACCGTACCGGCAACGCCGGCTCAAGTCAATTCGCCGTGCGGTGCTTCGACTTACGGACTTCGGTCGGGCAGCGCACCGGGAGAGTAATCCGCATAACGCTTTCGATCGTTCCTTTTTAACTTCAAGCCTGTGGCGCGTTTCGGACGAAATTAGGTGGACTCACTTCGACCCGCCTCACCTCCGTTCGCAACCCCGCCGAAGTGCGAATCGTTCCGCGTCGCCGTACCCGCCTCCGACGCTCAAAAAGGGAAGCTTTGCCATGAACACGACCCTCGAGAAGTCCGTAGAAATAAACGCCCCTCGTCCCGCCTCGTCGGCCTTCGCGCTGCATCGCTGCAACCGTCTCTCCAACGTGCTAGCAGCCCTTAAGCTCCGGCAGCCCGACGGCGAGACCTCGGGCCGGGCCGTGGAAGTTTCCGCCGAAGCGCAACAAGGCCGCCCGGCCGCTCCGCACTATCTCTCTTTGCGATAACTTCTCACGGCAACTTCTCTTTACGAAAACACTCCGCTTGCGATAAAAACGCCCTCGCAGCACGAATAGATTTTAGGGCAGGCTTCTTCCCCCAGGTCGATCAAACCCTTCGAGAGCCCCAGCCATGGATCAGCAGAACCTCATCATCGCCGATTCCGATGTCGCACTCGTCGAGCTGCTCGCCCACCATTTCCGTGGTCGCGGCTACGCAGTGACGACCGCCTACGACGCCCATACGGTGTTGAAGCTGGTGCATTTGCAAACGCCCGACGCGTTCGTGCTCGGGATCGAAATGAAGTGCGACAACGGCCTCTGCGTCTGCGAGTTGCTTTCGTCGGAACGGCGCTTCTCGTACTTGCCGGCCGTCTTGCTCACGGCCCAACACGAAGACCGCTACAAGCACGATTGCCACGGTCTGTGCGCCGTGTATGCGACGAAAGGGGAAGGGCTCGCCCGACGCGTCGAAACGGCTCTGGCGCAAATCGAATCGCACGAACCGGCGATCTACGCCGCGACGTAAGCCTTCACATAAGACTGCGAAGTAAGACTGCGAAGTAAGACTCCGTCGCGTTCTATCGCGCGATGTCCGTTCAATAGCCGGGGATGCATATCCCCGGCCCTCTCCTCGCAGTCGCACGTATCATCTTTAACGAATGGTTCGTGCGCAACGCGCATGCCGGCATCTGTCGGCGAATTCTTTGCGTAATTCTTGCGCGCGTAACAAGAAAAATGTTGACGCAATCCATGCGCACTTGTTATCGATAAGTGTGTGGCGCGACAAAGTGCCACGGAGCGTCTTGCGGTCGGATGAAACATGCGGTGCGGCCCCTTCTGGATCGCCTGCCGTTTTTCCCCGCGGAACCGGACGCTGAGGAATATCGCCGCACGTTTCATGAACGGACCGCGATTCAGAGACGAAGTGATGTAGTTCGCGTAGGACTGTGTTCGTGTTGCTGTTCCCATGATTTTTTTCAAGGGGGAGGCGCTGATATGCAGGACCCACCGGGTTCATTGTTTTGAGGGGCGGCCTCGTCGACCGCTCCTCGGATTTTCCATCCTTCTCACGACTGATTTAACCACTCACTAAACAAAACACCCCGCTCCGCGCAACAGCGCGAAGCGGGGTGTTTTTGTTTTCACCGGCGTGCCGATTCAGACGGTGCTGATTCAGACCAGCACGTTCAAGCGCACATCCATGCAATACTCGGGCTTGCCGCTGCGGTAGTCGTCTTGCATCTTGCGCAACGTGGTAACGCGATGCACATGCGTGTCGCTCTCGAAGCGGATGTTGTCTCGATAGAGCGCTTTGTCGTCGTCGAGCAGCGCCTTCGGCACGAGCATCGCGCGGATCTTCCCTTGCCGCATGCCCGGATAGCGTTCGTAGGTAAGAGCGAACAAGCATTCGATCTCATCGACGCGCGATTGCGTCGACATCTTGGCGAGGGTCGACACGGCGCACGTTTCGGCGATCGCCAGGCGAATGATGTTGAGCACGTACCAGCGATCGGCTTCGTCGAACTTTAGAAACGGCCGGCTCTCGGTCGTCTGCTTCGCGGCGGCGCGAATCAGTCGGCGCGGCATCGGATGCGAAACGATCTCGGTCAAGAGATCTTCGAAAATCACATCGAGAATCAGCCACGGCTCCGGGCTTCCGTCGGGCCCCGTCGGACGATTGCGAAACCCGTTTTGCGAAAGATGAAACACATCGAGATCGCTACGGCTCCGCCAACTCCGCCACGCCCAAAACAACCCCCAACCACTCGTCGCGATAAACACGACGAAGGCACTCAGCGCTTTAAGCCCATGCTCGCGAGCAAACGCCATCGCATCATCGTAAAACGCTTGCCATTCGAGCATGCTGCGATCGCCCCCATTTTAAAGCTGGTCATCAGATGTGCATCAGGGAAAAACGTAGCATCTCTCCCTTCTTATTCAACGAGCATTTCACCGAACGCGATGTCGTGGTAAGAGTTTTCATCGCTGTCGTCTTGGAGTGATGTGAAGCGGCTATCGGATGGTATCTTAGTAGCGTTCGCATTGCATGCGATGGTAAGGCGGGGTGCGCAATGATCCGACGTGACGTAACGTTAGCCGATGGTCGGCCTGGTTGGGCCATGATCTCGCAGTTGGAGCATGCGCGGATTGCGGCCGAGGTGGCTCGAGCGTGGAACGTGGCGGAGTTTCCCCTCGCGCTGCCGCACGAAGAATTGCTGGCCGCCGTGTTGCGACACGACGACGGTTGGCTGCCGTGGGAGATGCGGCCGACCGTCGTCGACGGCAAGCCGCGCGACTTCATGGAGATGCCGCTCGACGAAAGCCTCGCCATCTGGCGGCGCTCGATCGCCGTGGCGCAGAACCTCGGGCCGTTGGCGGCGTATGCCGTCGGCTCGCACTTCGCGGCCTTGTGCCGTTGGTCGCATGAGAAGGCGCACCACACGGCGACCTGGCTCCACTTGGCCGAAGAGTTTATCGACGAGCAAGACGAACTCGCGCGCGAGCGACTGGCGGAGTTGGTCGCTCGAGCCCGGGCCGCGCAACAGGAACCAGTCGAGATCCATTTGGTGGAAATCGAGGCCCGGAAGAATGCCGATCGGGCTTGGCATGCGCTCCAGTTTTTCGATCGCGTGAGCCTTTGGCTCTGCTGTTCGGAGCGTCGGGAGCCGGAGACCGTGAGCGTGCCCGAGAGCTTGGGCACGGGGCTCGGCGCCTTCCGGTTTACGCCGGTCGGCTTCAGGAGCAAGGCCGCGGGTGCCGATGATACGCCTCGGGGGGCTGAGATCGTGGCGGAGATTCTAGTCGAGCCGTGGCCGTTGGTCGGAGAGCGATTGGACCTGGCGACCCTCGCCGAGGCGGTTCCGCAGGCCGATTACGACTCGCCGGACACCTTGGCCCGGGCCCAGCGAGAGCCGGTGCCGCTAGCGTGGTCGTTGCGACGAAAGTAGCGGTTTTAGCGGTTGTCGGGCCGTGGGTTGCCGGGAAATGTGTTGACCCGGACTTTGAGCCATAATTAGACTGAAAGTACGACACATCCTTGGCGGCTACTGCGCGCGTTCGTTCGAGCGTGTCGCCGGCCTTTCGTTTGCCGCCTCTTCGTAATTTGAGACGCACTATGCAGGCTCGTTCCGTTTGGCGTTGGGTTTCGCGCGTCGGTCTGATCGTGGTCGGCTTCGGCGGACTGCCGTCGTCGTCGAGCGCACAGAATCCGTTTGCTCCGACTCCGCCCGCAGGCGCGGCTCCGGCGACCACGCCGCCGACCACGCCGCCGACCACGACAGCGCCACCGACAACGCCCCCTGCCGACACGACAACACCGTCTGCTACGCCGCCGGCTGCAACACCACCGGTCGTCGCGCCCCCGGTGATAACGCCACCGACTGCAACACCGCCCGCGCCGGCGAACCCGTTTGCACCATCGACCCCGGCGGCAGCGCCAGCCGTTCCACGTGCCGTGCCGGGCGCTACGCCTCCGGCTGCGGGTGCCGCGCCGAGTGCGAATCCGTTCGCGCCGTCGACTCCGGCTGCCGCCCCTGCTGTTCCATCTGCCGCGCCGAGTGCGAACCCGTTTGCGCCGTCGACTCCGGCTGCCGCACCGGCGGTTCCTGGTAAGCCACCTCCGGCCGCGGGCGCCAATCCTTTTGCGCCGACCACGCCCGCGGCTCCGGCGATGCCGGCCACGCCGGGCACCACTCCGGCTCCGACCACAACTCCGGCTACGCCGCCGGCTGCGAATCCTTTCGGCACGAGCGTTCCCGCGACTCCGATTCCCGGCGCACCGCTGGTCGGTCCGCAGGCCGTGCCGACGCAAGACACGGTGCCGCAAGGTGGGTTTCGCGTCTTGGCTCCCGGCGTGCTGACGATGATCCCGAGCCCGGTCGGCGTCGACGACACGCGCAGCGAACACGATTTGATCGAGCTCTTAGCGAGCGCGCCGAACTACGGCGAGCGGCCGAATTCGCCGAACCGAAAACCGGCCCGCGGCGTGCGCTTCGAACACGATGTATGGGGCTTGGAGTTTGCGTTCAAGCCGATCCGCTACATTCGCCTTCCCGGCGCCGACGGCAAAGAACGGCTCGTCTGGTACATGGTCTTCCGAGTGAAGAACGGTCCGGTGAAGCGCTACGTGCATGATGAAACTCAGCCGAACAAGTTGCGTGGAGATTTAGTCGATAAGCCGTTTCTCTTCGTGCCGCGCTTCGAGTTGGAAAGCCATGACGTGAAGAAGCTGTACGTCGACAAAGTGATCCCGGAAGCGGTCGCCGCGATCCAAAAGCGCGAAGACAAGAACCGCAAGTTGCTCACGACCGCGGAGCTGACGGGAGACATTCCGCCGAGCACCCCCGAGATCGACCGCAGCATCTGGGGCGTGGCGACCTGGGAAGGGATCGATCTCAATACCGACCGCTTCACGATCTTCGTCCACGGATTGACGAACGCTTATAAGTGGGTCGACGCAGCCGACGGTTTCAAAGCC
The DNA here is from genome assembly GCA_021413845.1 of Planctomycetia bacterium. Taxonomy (NCBI): domain Bacteria; kingdom Pseudomonadati; phylum Planctomycetota; class Planctomycetia; species Planctomycetia bacterium. Next base: position 11,358 of record JAIOPP010000053.1, read on the forward strand.
GGCGACCCCATCGGCAAGGGGCGCAGCTATCAATACCAGGTGTTAAAGCTCAATTTCTGGCGTCCGGGAGACACAAAGTACGAACACGAAGAAGAAATTCGGTTCGGAATCCCCGGAGACGTTGACTACGCCTGGTTCTACAAGTAGAAAATGAGATTCCTCCAGGCGCCCCGGTAGCTCGATGAGCAAGGCTCGAATCGAGCCCGACCGGAGATTTGCCGGAGTCGGCCTCGCTTCCAGGTCGATGAAAAGGGTCGATCCGCCTCCCGGCACGGTCGATGGAACGCAAAACAACACGATTCGTGGACTAATCGTCGTCGCTAGCTAGCGGCCGACGCTTGATTTCGGAGAACGCAGACATGGCACATAAAAAGGGTCAGGGCTCCAGCAGCAACGGCCGGGATTCCAACCCACAGTACCGCGGCGTCAAGAAGTTCGGCGGCCAAGTGGTCACGCCCGGGCACATCTTGGTTCGCCAAGTCGGCAACAAGTGGCACGGCGGCAAGGGAGTCGGGCAAGGTTCCGATTTCACGCTCTATGCCCTCATCGAAGGCGTCGTGCATTTCGATCGGGGTGGTCGCCGGATCAACGTCGTCGATCCAGCTTCGCTCGCCGCGGCTGCCGCCAACTAGGCTTTCGCGCCCTACCTCGGTAGGCTCGGGAAGCTCAAACACACAAACACGACGGCCAGGCCGAGAGTCGGCTTGGCCGTCGCTGTTTTTTTATTCGTACAGTTTCTAATTCGTACAATTAGCCGCGCCGTTGCCGGGAGCGCCCGCTATCGCTCCTCGCCGGTCTGCGGCTAAAATCGTTTTATGTTCGTCGATCGAGTCAACATCCAAGTGCAGTCCGGCAAAGGGGGCGACGGTGCCGTCAGCTTCCGCCGTGAGAAGTTCATTCCGCGCGGCGGGCCCGATGGCGGCGACGGCGGCGACGGCGGCAGCGTCCTCATCGTTGCGCAGACCAGCGTCGACAGCCTCGCGATGATGGCGCAGAAGCGCCGTTGGAGCGCCACGAACGGCGAAAAGGGAGGCACCTCCGACTGTCATGGTCGCAACGGCCAAGACCTGACGATTCCGGTTCCGCCCGGCACCATCGTCTACCACTCCGACGGTTTCGTCTTGAAAGATCTTACGAACGCCGGCGACTCGCTCGTCGCGGCGCAAGGAGGTAAAGGGGGCAAAGGCAACGCCCGCTTCAAGTCGTCGACGAATCGCGCTCCGCGCCAACATCAGCTCGGCGAAGAAGCGGTCATTCGGGAATTGGTTTTGGAATTGAAGGTCATCGCCGATGTCGGCCTGATCGGTTTGCCGAACGCCGGCAAGAGCACGTTGCTCAGTCGCGTCTCGCGCGCTCGGCCCGAGATCGCCGACTATCCGTTCACGACGAAGTTTCCGAACCTCGGCATGGTCAACGTCGCCCGCGAGCGCGAGTTCGTCATGGCCGATATTCCGGGCCTCATCGAAGGGGCGCACGCCGGCGTCGGCCTGGGGCATGAATTCCTGCGGCACGTCGAACGGGCCGGTTTGCTGATTCATTTGGTCGAGCCTTTTCCGACCGACGCCTCGGATCCCGTTTCCAACTACCACGCCATTCGCAAAGAGCTCGGGCTCTACGCCGCCGAACTCGGCACGCGGCCCGAGATCGTCGTGATGACGAAGTGCGAGCTGCCGGAATCGGAGTTGGTGCATAAGCAATTGGCCGAGGCGGTCGGACACGATGTGTTCGCCATCTCGTCCGTCACCGGATTAGGCCTCGACAAGTTGCTCTTCGCGGTCGTCGCCAAGCTCGATGCGGGGCGCGAGACCGTCGCCGCGCCATGACGCCGCACGAGCCGTTTCCGCTGATCGCCGTCGATGTCGGCAACAGCCGCGTGAAGTTCGGTTTGTTCGACTCGGCCGAAGCTCGAACCGATTCCAGCTCGAACCAGTGCATTTCGCGTTCGCTGCCGCATCCGGTCAAGACGCTCGATCTCGATCCGCGCCAAGGCTCGTGGGATGCCCTCGACGCTTGGCTCGCCGATACCCGCGCCGACGACTTCGCTTGGTGGATCGCGAGCGTGCAGCGGCAAGTCGCCGCGCAACTCGTCGAACGCTTGCGCGCCGCCGACGTGCGACGCATCACCTTGGTGACTTCCGGCGATCTGCCGCTCAAGGTCGAAATACCTCGGCCCGACATGGTCGGCATCGATCGCTTGCTTGGCGCCGTCGCTGCGAACCGCTTGCGCGATCCGCAGCGTCCGGCCGTCGTCGTCGATCTCGGCACGGCGATCACGGTCGATCTGATTTCGGCCGAGGGCGCTTTTCGCGGTGGTGCGATTCTGCCGGGCATCGGTATGTCGGCCCGAGCGCTGCATCAGTTTACCGACCTGCTGCCGCTGATCGACATGCAGAGCCTTGCCGAACCTCCGGCCGCGGTCGGCAACGCCACGGTTCCGGCCATGACGTCGGGCTTGTATTGGGGCGCGGTCGGCGGCGTAAAGCAATTGATCGAACTCTTCGCACGCGACTCCGCCGGCGAGCCGCAAGTCTTTCTCACGGGCGGGGCGGCGCAGTCGGTCGCGAAGTTGCTGCCCGGCGAGGCGCGGCTCGTGCCCGACTTGGTGCTGTCGGCGATCGCGATCGCCGCGGCGAAATAAGCGGAGCGCCTATGTCGCCCAGTGCGCTTCGTGCGACCTTGCTCACTCCCTACGGCCGAGGCGCGGTCGCGGTCGTCCGCGTGTGGGGACCGAACGCGACGACGATCGTCGACCGGATGTTTCGGCCTGCGGCCGGGGGCTCGCTCGAAGCGTTTGCGATCGAGCGGATCGTGTTCGGTCGTTGGCATGGCGCGGTAGCTGCGGATTCGGCCGACGCTCCGCCGGCGGAAGAGCTCGTCGTTTGTCGTCGCGCGGTGGACGACCTCGAGATCCACTGCCACGGCGGCACGGCCGCGTCGACGGCGATTCTCGCCGCGCTCGAAGCGGCCGGCTGCGCGATCGTTCCGTGGGCGGAATGGTCCGCTTCTTCCACGACCGATCTCGTCCGAGTCGAAGCGAACATAGCGCTGGCCGAAGCGAAAACGTCGCGCACGGCCGGCATCTTGCTCGATCAACAGGCCGGGGCGTTGCGTCGGGCGGTCGAGGGAATCATCGCGACGTTATTAAGCAATGAAGCCGGCGCGGCGCGAAGTTTGCTCGCGGCGCTCTTGGCGCGTGCTCCCCTCGGTCGGCATCTCGTCGCTCCGTTTCGGGTCGTGCTCACCGGGCGGCCGAACGTCGGGAAGAGCAGCCTGATCAATGCGCTGGTCGGCTACGATCGCTCCATCGTCTACGATCGGCCCGGCACGACGCGCGATGTCGTGACCGCCGGAGCGGTATTCGCCGGCTGGCCGGTCGAACTTTCCGACACGGCGGGGCTGCACACTTCGTTCGATCCGTTGGAGCAGGCCGGCATGAGCGCCGCGCGCCGCCGGTTGTCCGAGGCCGACCTCATCGTAGCGGTGTTCGATGCGTCGGTCCCGTGGTCGGCGGACGACGACGCGCTCTGCCGCGAGCATCCGAGCGCCGTCGTGGTGCATAACAAGCTCGATCGCGCGACGGCCGAAACCGAGAACCGGCCGGCCGGGCTTTCGCTCAGCGCCGTGACGAAACAAGGGCTCGACGAATTGATTGCGCTGCTAACCGCGCGCCTGGTGCCCGAAGCGCTGGCGCCGGGCATGGCGGTGCCCTTCACGGAGCGGCAAACGATGTTGCTCGCCACGGCAACGGAAGCGTTGACGGAAGACCGCGGCGACGAGGCACGCAGCTTGCTTGAGCAAGTCTTCGGCGGCGCGCCGCCTTAAGCGACGGGATACTCGATCAGCACGCCGTAGCCGAGCGACTCTCGATCATCGGGCCGGAAGTCGCCGTGGGTCGAGACGAGTTTCGCGCCGCTGCCGAGATGGAACTCGAGCACCGGATCGAACCGTCGGCCGGTCTTGTTGCGCAGTTCGACATACTGCTCGATCGGCATTTCCGGATGGCGATAATAGCGGGCCGGGCGCGTGATGCCGACGATGCGCCGCACGCCGGGGAGCGAGCGCGCGAACTCGATCTCGCGATCGATCAACCGCCGGCCGACGCCGAAGCCGCGCACGATGGCCCCTGCCCCGACGGCGACGAGTTGGTAGATCTCCCCTTGAGGATCGTGCGAGTCGCGGTACGTGCCCGCGGCCGTGATTCGATCGTAGGTGACGGGACCGGCGCGGAGGAACTCTTCGGTGATCCGCTGCGCCGAGGCGACGGCGGCCACTTCGCCGTCGAAGACCGCGACTAGTTGTCCTTCCGGAAACGCCGCGAGCCGCGCGTGCCACTGGGCGGCCGAAACGACTAATTTTTCCGGCCAGCTTTCCGCGTCGATACGGACGAGCGCATCGGCATCGGCCGGGACGGCGGTTCGGAACGTCAGCAAATGTTTCGGCGACATCGGGATCAGCGAAAGTGCGAAGGCGGAGCGTAGGAACGATTATAGAAGATCATTTGCCGAAGTCATTCGCCAAGCTCGTTAACCGGTGCCGCGGAGTCGCGGATCGGTCGCTTCCTGCAGCCCTTCGCCGATCAGATTATAAGCCAACACGGCCAGAAACACCGCCCCGCCCGGAAATACGATCAACCACCACATTTGTAGGTGGGCACGAGCGCCGTCGAGAACTTTCCCCCAACTGGGATCCCCTTGCGGCCCGAAGCCGATGAAGCTGAGCGCGCTTTCGGTGAGAATCGCCGAGGCGATGCCGAACGTGATGGGAACCAAGACCGGCGCCAGCGCGTTGGGGAGGATGTGTCGAAACATGATCCGCAGCCGGCCGGCCCCGAGCGCTTCGGCGGCGAGCACGAAGTCGGCGTTGCGCAGCTTGAGGAACTCGGCGCGCGTGAGCCGCGCGATGCTCGGCCAGGCCGTGACGCCGATGATCCCCATGATGTGCCAAATCGTCGGCCGCTCGACGATCGCGATCATCGCGAGGATCAAGACCAGCGTTGGAACGCACATGACGACTTCGATGAATCGACAAATCAGCGTGTCGACCCAACCGCCGAGATAACCGGCGATCGCCCCGAGCACGATGCCGATCGAAGCCGCGATCCCCATCGAAAAGAAGCCGACTAAGAGCGCCGTTCGGCTCGCGTGCAACATTTGCGCGAAGACGTCGATCCCTTCGATGTCGGTGCCGAACGGACTAAAGCGATTCGGCGGGCCGCCGTTGCGCGGGTTCTCGGGCACCCCGGGAAATTCATTGGCCCGCACGCGCACGAAGGGGTCTTGATAGAACGGCGGCCAGATGGCCCAACTCTCTTTGTCTTTCGCTAAGCTCTCGGCAAACCGGGTACGGCGAAAACCTTTCTCCTTGAAGACGACGTTCTCCCACCCGTCGCGGAAATATCCGAGACAAGGAAAGTAGACGCTGCCGTGGTAGCTGCAAACGATCGGCTTCCGCCCGACGATCATGGGTGCGGTAATCGCGATGCAGGTCAAGAACCCGACGTAGAGGAGCGCCGCGAGCGCGAGCTTGCGCCGGCGGAAGCGAACCCACGTCTCCGACCAAAACCCTCGGCTCGAGATCGGCTGCGCAGCGGTCGTCGCAGGAGCGCTGGGATTCGACGGCGGTTCGAGAGGAATGGTGCTCATGAAGCTCAGAGGCTGCGAACGAGGGAACGTGTGTTGAGAGAGCTACGAGTAACTGACGCGCGGATCGACCCAAGCGTAGAGGATGTCGGAAAGGAGCGTCCCTAAAAGCGTGAGGACCGAGAACAGGAGCGTCAGCCCCATGATTAAGGAGTAGTCGCGGGCATAGAGGGCTTCGAGAAACAGCAGGCCCATACCGGGCCAGCTGAAGATCAATTCCAAGACGATCGTGCCGCTGAGGAGCCCCGGCAGGGTCAGGCCGAGCAACGTCGCCATCGGAATGAGCGTGTTGCGAAACGCGTGCTTGACCAGCACGCGCATGTATCCGGCTCCCTTTGCGCGGGCCGTGCGGATGTAGTCTTGCTGCAAGGCTTCGGCCATATTCGCGCGAATGAATCGGCTGTAATACGCGAGGCTGCCGTAGGTGTAGCAGATGACGGGCAGGATCGAATGCTTGGCGAAGTCGAGCACCTGCTCGCCGGTCGACCAAGTCTCGTAGCCGTTAGTGTGCATCTGGTTGAGGGGCAGCCATTCCAAACGGAACGCGAAAAAGTATTGCAACAGCAACGCCGCAACGAAGCTCGGGAAGGAGAAGAGCATATAGAGCACGACGCTCACCAAGCGTTCGTCGAGCCGGCCGCTGCGGGCCGAAGCGTAGAGCCCGATCGGCATCCCCGCGGCATAGGCCAAGAGCAGCGAGGTGAGCGAAAGATACAACGTCGGGCCGACGCGCTGGCCGATCGCTCGGATGACGGGCTGTTTTTGATATTCCGAACGTCCGAGATCGCCGCGGCAGACGTTGCCGAGCCAATGCGCATAGCCGACCGGAAACGGCTCGTCGAGAAAGAATTCTTTCCGCTTCCGTTCGAGAGCCGCTTTGTCGAGCTTCTTACTCGGATCGGATTCGTTGATCGCTACGGTCGTCGGGTCGCCCGGCATTTGCCGGATGAGACCGTAGACGAGAAAAGTAATGCACAGCAACGTGACGAGGCCGATCAGCAGCCGACGAGCGAGATAGTTGAGCATGGATTCTCCGCAATCGAAACCGTACCGCGGCGGCGGAGGGTCTTACTGCATGCCCGCTTTCCAAATGCTGCCGAAACCAGGTCCGTAGTGATACGGCCCGCGCGGGCTGAACCGATAGCCGCGCAGTTGCTTGTTGAATCCGTAGAAGGAATGTTGGAAGTAGAGGAACGTCGCCGGTTGGTCGGCGTAGATCAGCTCGTGGATCTTGGCATAGAGCTCGGCTTGCTTGTTGCGATCGAACTCGAGTTCGGCTTGCTTGAGGAGCTTGTCGACTTCGGGGTTCGAGTATTGATTGAAGTTGCGTCCTTCGCCGGTCTTGTAGATGTTTTTGAGCGTGCTCGGGTCGGCGCCGGTTCCCCAGCCGCCGAAGTTGGCTTGGTAGTTGTGCTTGATCAGCGCGTCGCTCAAGATCGTGGCTTCGAGCGGCCGGACCGTGCAGTTGACGCCGATCTCCTTCAAGTTCTGCCGCAAGAGATTGCAGATCGCGATTCTCGTCGGCACGGTGCTGCAAATGATCGTGAAGTCGAACGGCACGCGCTTGCCGTTGATTTCCTTGTCGCGAATGCCGTCGCCGTCGCTATCGGTCCAGCCGGCTTCATCGAGCAGCTCTTCGGCTTTGTCGATGTTGTAGGTGTACGAAGGAGGCATCTTCTTCGGAGCCATCCAAGCCTCGGGATGAAAGATGCCCGTGCAGGGCTCGAACAGGCCGAAGCAGAGCGTCTTGAGCATCTCTTCGTGGTCGAAGGCGTAGCCCATCGCTTGGCGCACCTTAAGATCGGCGAAGAACGGAGCGCTCGGCTCCTTCATGTTCCAGCCGAAATAGAAGTACACCCATTCGACGCCGCGAGCCTTCGTGTTGCGATCGTAGAACTCGGAGTTGCCCGTGTGCTGAACCCATTGCTCGGGCGAGAGAATCATCTCGTCTAAGTCTCCCTTCTTCAGCGCGAGCAGGGCGACGTTTAAGTCTTGCGTGATGCTGAAGCGTACGGTTTTGAAGTACGGCTTGTCGCGAACTTGTTTCCCCTTGAACATGTAATAGTCTTCGCGCCGTTCGAGCACGAGTTGCTGGCCCCGTTCTCGCTTGACGAGCTTATACGGGCCGCCGACGACCGGGTCGTTCTCGAGCTTCACGTGGTATTCGCTATCTTGCAGCGTGGTGTCTTTTTCGAGGCCGACTTCGTAGATGTGTTTCGGGATGATCGGGAAGTTGACCTTCCAAACGTTCGTCGGCGACGCTTCTTTGTGGAAGTAGATGAGCGTGTAGTCGTCGTACGCTTCGACCCAACGGAGCTCGTCGGTTTGCGAACGCACGGCCGGAATCGGAATCCGCGTGTCGAGGATCGTCTTGAACGAGAAGACCACGTCGCGGGCCGTGATCGGTTTGCCGTCCGACCAAACGGCGTCGTCGCGCAGCACGACCTTGTCGTACATCCGGTCTTTGCTCACTTGCCAACTCTTGACCGACTCCTTCGTCGCGAACGGCCGCATATTCCAATCGAAGCTGAAGAGCCCATAGCTCATCAAGCCGCCGACGTCTCCTTCTTCGACGGAGTTGAACATGATCGGGTTGGTGCTCTTCACGTCGGCCTTGAGGAAGCGCGTGATGGTCGCACCGTAGTTGACTTGCGCATCGTTTTCCGGGAGGCGGCCGAGCGCGTCGAGGATTTTCGCGTTCGCTTCGTCGGAATCGTTTTTCAAGGCGAGCGCTTCGGCGACCGTGCCGAGCGGCTTGATCTTCTTCCATTCCGCTTCCATCAGCTTGAGCGAATCGTCGACCGGCATGTCGATCCACTGCGCTTTCGCGTCGATCTCGGCGAGCGGCGGAGCGGTGAACGGTTGCAAGCCGGGACCAGCCGCAGCGGCCGGCGGCTTCGTGGTAGTGGGAACGGAGGCGATGGCCGTTGCCGTCGGGATTGCGGTCGGACTCGGAGAAGCTGCGGCCGTTGCTTTCGGAGTCGGCAGTGTCAGGCTGATACCTGTCGGAGTCGTAGCTGCCGGAGTGTTAGACGTCGGAGTCGGTGTGAGCATCGCGACGGCGGTGGCGCTTGGCGTGGCTGTTGCGCTAGGCGTGGCAACTGCCGAGGCGCTCGGCTTCGGAGCGGCACCTGCGCTCGGTTCGGCGGCGGGAGCCGTTGGGCTCGGTACGGCCGTTGCGCTCGGTGCAGCTTTCGCAACGGGGGTCGCAGCCGCCGTTGGTTTTTTCTCTTCGGCCGGCTTTTCCGTCAACTCTTCGGAGCGTTTGAAACAACCGACCCATGCCGGCAGTGCCGCCAAGCAGATCAGGGCGACTAAGATGAATCGACGTGCCAGGAAAGGGGGTCAAGGAGACGGCTCGTTTCCTTAGGCCGACAATGCTCCTTTGCGCACCCTATGGCCCGAGCGCCTCGAGCGGCGGCGGATGAATGCGGAAACTCGCGCCAAGCCTCTGTTGCTCTATTTTTGGGTTCGGTGGTATCTTCCCGCACCCTAGCGGTCCCTCCGTTCGTATTCCCACTCCTGTTCGTTCAGGTAATTCTATGCCGTCGCTTTCGCACTTGCTTCGACGTTTCGTCTTCGGTGTCGCGACTTACGTCGTGGCCGCCGAACTGGTCTCGCTCGGTTCGCCTACGGCCACGGCCGCCCAGCCGGCCGCGCCGATCAAGTCGGCAGGTGCGGCCCATGGTGCGCCGCGCGGTTTGCAATTTCGCGACGAAGCGACCGCCGCCGCCGAGCGCACGGCCCGCAATACACCTACCGCCGAGATCCAACTCGTCGCGGCCGAAGAAGAGATCGTCGCCGATGCCCCGAAGGAAGCCGAACCGGTTCCTCCTTCGACCGGCGAAGCGCAATGGATTTGGTCTCCCACGCAAGCCCCCGGCGTCGTGCCGAAAGGGGCCGTGCTGTTTCGCAAATGGTTCAACAGCTCGGCGCCTGAATTGGCGTTCGTGCAGATCACGTGCGACGACCGCTACGACGTCTACGTCAACGGCCGGCTCGTCGGCACGGGCAAAGACTGGCACAAGATGCAATCGTTCGACCTGATGCCGTTTCTGCTCGAAGGTCGGAACCTGATCGCCGTGAAAGCGGAAAACCTCGACGGCGCCACCGGTGGTCTCACGGCGCGCGTGATCGTGAAACGCAAGGGAGGCGCGGAAGTCGGCTACAGCACCGACGAATCGTGGCTCACGACGACGGTCGAATCGCTCGGTTGGGAAAAGAACAAGGGGGACGACTCGAAGTGGCTCAAGGCGCGCAGCCTCGGCGAGCTCGGCGTCGCCAAGCCGTGGCTCGACAACATCACGGCCGACGACGGCTCTTCGACCCGCCGCTTCACGGTCGCGAAAGATTTCCGCATCGAACGCGTCGTGTCGCCGCTCGATACCGGTTCGCTGCTGACGTTCACGTTCAACGAATGGGGCGAGATCTACGCCGCCCGCGAGCAAGGGCCGATCCTGTTGATCGTCGATTCGAACAAAGACGGCGTCCCCGATAAGGTCACGGAATACTGCGCGGCGGTGCAAAGCTGCCAAGGTTTGCTCGCGCTCAACGGCCAAGTGTATGCGCTCGGCATGGGCCCCGATGGTTGCGCGCTCTACCGCATCGCCGATGAAAACCAAGACGGCAAGGGTGAGAAAGTTCAGAAGCTCGTCGAGTTCGACGGCAAGCCCGGCGAGCACGGCCCGCACGGCCTGTCGCTTGGGCCCGACGGTTTGATCTACGCGATGATCGGCAACCATTCGCAAGCCAAGGGAATCGCGCCGAAGGGGAGCCCGTACCACGACTACTACGAAGGGGATTTGCTCACGCCGAAGTACGAAGATCCGGGGGGCCACGCCGTCGGCATTCGTTCGCCGGGCGGAACCGTCTTGCGACTCGACTCCGAAGGGAAGAACATCCAGCTCTATTCCGGCGGCTTCCGCAATGCCTACGATTTGGCATTCAATCGTGAAGGGGAACTCTTCACCTTCGATAGCGATATGGAATGGGACGAAGGTTTGCCGTGGTACCGCCCGACGCGGCTCGATCACGTTTACGCCGGCAGCGAACATGGCTGGCGCAGCGGTTGGTCGACCTGGCCCGACTACCACCTCGACACGGTTCCTCCGGCGGCGACCGCCGGCCGGGGCTCGCCGACGGGCCTCGAGTTCTACAACCACAATCGCTATCCGCAGTCGTACAACAACGCCCTCTTCGCTTGCGATTGGTCGCAAGGTGAGATCATTGCGTTCAAGCCGAAAGCTTCCGGCAGCGGGTACACGAGCGAGGGCGAAGTGTTCGTTCGCGGTCGTCCGTTGGCGGTGACCGATGTGGCCGTCGGGCCCGACGGTTGGTTGTATTTCACCACCGGTGGACGCGGAACCGAAGGGGGCGTCAATCGCGTGGTGTATACCGGCGTGCAACCGACGCAACCGAAACTGACCGGCGTTGCGCAAGCCGTGCGCCAACCGCAATTGCAAGCGGCTTGGGCCCGCCAGAACGTCGCTCTGTTGCAAGAACAAAACAAGGAAGCTTGGGCTCCGCAATTGCTTTCCGTCGCCTCGAATGCCACGAACCGGCACGAAGATCGGGTCCGGGCGTTGGACTTGCTGCAACTCTACGGGCCGTTTCCCGAGCTCGAATTCCTGACGAAGCTCACGCGGGATCCGCAGCCGCAAGTGCGCAAGAAGGCGGCGTACTTGCTCGGCATTCACGCCGAGCCGACCGGTGGTGGCGCGCTTGTGCTCTGCTTGCGCGATCCCGATCCCGCGGTCCGTCGGCAAGCTTGCGAATCGTTGGTGCGCGGCGCGTTCTTGCCGCCCCCGGAACCGTTGTTGCCGCTGCTTGCCGATACGGATCGGGCCGTCGCTTTCTCGGCACGGCTGGCGCTGGAGCAGCTTCCCGTCGAGAATTGGAAGAAGCTGGTTTTGGAGACGAAGAACGTCAACGTGTTCTTCTGCGGCTCCGTAGCGCTGATGCGCATGAGCCCCGATCGCGAGACGGCGCTGGCCGTATTGCGGCGCGGCAGCCAAACGCTGGCCGGCGAACTGACCGACAACGAATTCCTCGACTTACTCCGCACGATCGAGATCGCGCTCGAGCGCGGCAAGATCACGGGCGAAGACGTGCCTGCCTTGCGCAAGCAACTCGCCGAAGAATATCCGGCGGGCGAGCTGCGCATGAATCGCGAGTTGCTGAAGATTCTCGGCTACATGAACGAGCCGACGATCATTCCGCGCATGGTCGCGTTTCTGAAGAGCGACGCTCCGCAGTTGGAAAAGATTCCCGTGGCGCTGATGTCGCGCTTCATCACGAGCGGCTGGACCATCGAGCAGAAGCTCGTCGTCTTCGAGTTCTACGAGAAGGCGCGGAAGTTCGAAGGGGGCTACAGTCTGAAGGGCTACTTCGACAACGTCTGCCGCGACTTCTGCAAAGACCTCACTCCGCGCGAGAAGCTCGTCTTGTTGTCGTACGGCGTGCGCCACCCGAGCAACGCTTTCGCGCTGTTGGCATCGCTGGAAAAAGTCGAAGGGGACTTGATTCCGATGCTCGTCGAGCTCGACAAACGCTTGCCGCAGAACCCGACCGAAGAAGCCCGCAAGCTTCAGACCGGCGTGATCGCCGTGCTTGGAGAAGCGAAAGACGAACGGGGCATGGTCTACTTGCGCGAAGCGTTCGAGAAGCAACCGGAGCGCCGCGTCGACCTCGCGATGGGCTTGGCTCAACAGGCCGATGGAGAGAACTACCCGCTGTTGCTCCGTTCGTTGGCGATCGTCGACGGCGTGGCCGCGCAGGAAGTGATGTTGCAACTCGCCAAGGTCGACCGCAAGCCGGAATCGCCCGAAGCGGTGCGGCAAGCGATTCTCTGCGGCTTGCGACTCGGCGACGAAGGGGCTTCGACGGCCCTGGCCTTGTTGCAGAAATGGACCGGACAAAACTTCGCCGCTGCGCCGGGCACCAAATGGAATACGGCGTTGGCGAGCTACCAACAATGGTTCACGAAAACCTATCCCGACCTCCCGCCGGCGACTCCGCCGAAGACCGAAACCGCGTCTCGCTACTCGCTCGAAGAGCTCACCGCCTTCCTCGCCGAGTCGAGCACGAAGGGAGATGCTACGCACGGAGCGGCGATCTTCGAGAAGACGAGCTGCGTGAAGTGCCATCGGTTCGGCAATCGGGGCGAAGCGGTCGGCCCGGATCTTTCGGCCGTCGCGCAGCGCTTCACGCGGAAGGAGATTCTCGAATCGATTCTCTATCCGTCGCAGGTCATCTCCGATCAATACTCGAGCAAGATCGTGACGACGGTCGACGGCAAGACGCTGTCGGGCATCGTCGCGCCGTCCGGAAGCGATTCGGTCGTCGTGCTGCAAGCCAACGGCGAGAAGACGGTCATCGCGAATAAGGATGTCGAGTCGACCTCGCCGGGCAAGAAGTCGTCGATGCCGGAAGGGTTGTTGAACTCGCTGCAATTGCAAGACGTGGCCGACTTGTTCGCATACTTCAACTCGAACGGCCCGACCCCGTCGAACATCGCCGCCCCGGCCGCGCGCCAAACGACGGCCGACAACAAGAACCAATCGCGAAGACCGACGACGACGCGGAAGTAGATCGACGCCGCGACGTATCTTAATCGCTAGACGACTGGAAACAGCTCGTCGACGGGCATGCGCCAACCGGGAACAGCCGGTTCGGCGTCGGCGATCTCGAATTACTTTCTCTTCTTGGTCTTAGCTTGGTCGGCCTCGGATGCACCGTGTGAACGAGCTTTATCCAAGCGGACCTTGGAGAGTTGCTTCAGCACGTTATCGATTTTCTTAATCGTACTCAACGACGGCGTGACTTTGCCCGTTTCGAGTCGACAAAGAGTTTCGACCCGCACACCGGCTTTGCTCGCCAAGTCTTTTTGACTCAGACCGGCCGCAACGCGATCGCGAATGATAACGCGCGCCAGCAAAGCGCGAGTAAACTCCAAGGCCGGGAAGTTGCCCACGGCATTTGCCTTCGGCAACGGAGGAAGTTCGATCGCCTTTGCCAACGTGGTAAGACGCTCGTATTCGACTCGCGGCAAGATGACATAATCTTGGTCGCCTAAATGGATCGTTTGGATTCGCCTACACATCGCACAGCCGAGCGGCTTCCACCAGCGAGGCATACGTGTCGCCGATCGGGATGAATTCTTGGCCGACGTAGCCCGTGTATTTCGTGTCGACGATCGCTCGCATGATTCCCGGATAGTTGATCTCTTGGCCGTCGCCGATTTCGTTGCGGCCTGGGTTGCCGGCCGTGTGGTAGTGGCCGATGTATTCGTGATATTTCCGAATACGCGTGATGACGTCGCCTTGCATGATCTGCACGTGATAGATGTCGAACAGCACCTTCATGCGCGGCGATCCGACTTGCTTCACGATCTCGATGCTCTGATCCATGTCGTCGCAAAAATAGTCGGGATGCCCTTTCATCTCGACATCGACCCGCGAGTTGAGCATCTCGAGGCAGAGGGTCACTTTCTTCTCTTCCGCATAGCCGACGATCTTCTTCAGGCCCGACACCATGTTCTTCAGAGCGTCGTCGGTCGTGAGGCCGCGGCGCATGCCGGAGAACGTAATGACGCTCGGCACGCCGTGCGCGGCAGATAAGTCGATCTGGTCGCGCAAGACTTTGATGCACTGCTCATGCTCTTCCGTATGCGCAAAGCCGACCTTGAAGCCGTGGCTCCCGGCGATGGCGCACTTGAGCCCGAGCTCCTTCAACAGCGGCCATTCCGTCGCCGGAATCAATTCGATCGACTTATAGCCGAGCTCAAGGCCCATCTTCGCCAGTTGCGGCACCGTCAGCGGACGATAACACCATGGCACGATCGACTGTTGAATTCGATCGTTCTTGATCCGATAGGTTTCGGCGGCCGGGGCTGCGCTTGGCGCAGCTAACGCCAGGCCGGCCGCTCCAACGACGGCCGAGCGAATCAGGCGGCGGCGCGGAAACTTCGCGGCCGTGTCGTGAACGGAACGGGCATCGTGATCGTGCGACATACGGGCAAGGCTCCGCGAGTGAACTGAGAGTGGGCGTGCCTAGCGCGGCGCGTGCTCCTTGCGGTAGCGAGGCCGACGCGAGACAATTTCGTTGCCGGAACCGATTGAATGCGGCCCGGCTTCGCTAGTTTAATCTTTGCACTCCCTCGCCGCGACCTATCGCCGGAACGAACCGGAATCGCATGAATATCGTTTGCGTTTGTCTCGATCGACTTCACTGGGGCTATCTCGGTTGCTACGGCAACACGTGGGTCTCGACGCCGGCGTTCAACCGTCTCGCGGCCGAAGGGTTCGTACTCAATTCCGCTTTTTGCGACACGCCCGATCTGGCCTCGGCGTATGAATCGCTATGGCGCGGTTCGCACATCGCAGAACGAAGCGCCGCCGCCGCAGTCCTCCGGCCGACGCTCGTCGAACTGGCCCGCGCGGCCGGCTTGCGCACGCTGCTGGTGACCGACGATGCGACGGTCGGCGAACATCCGGCCGGCGCGGCGTTCGACGACAAAGCGGAGTTCGAACCGGCGGTCGATTGCGAACCCGCCGGCGATGCCGCATCGACGCACCTCGGCCGGCTCTTCACCGAAACGCTCGAACGCGCGGCCTCGATACGGCAACCGTTTTTTCTCTGGTTTCATGCCCAAGCGATGAACGGACCGTGGGACGCGCCGACCGAAATGCGCAACGACTACGCCGACGAAGACGATCCCGAACCCCCGACGTTCACCTCGGTGCCGCGTCGTGAATTGCCGGCCGACGTCGATCTCGACGAACGCTTCGGGATCTCGCAAGCGTACGCCGGTCAGGTAACGCTCGTGGATACTTGCCTCGGCGGGTTGCTCGAACAACTAGAAGAGTCGGGCCTCGACGACGACACGGCGATCGTCGTCTTGGCGCCGCGCGGCATCGCGCTCGGCGAGCACGGCGCGGTCGGCCCGTTCGACGATCGCTTGCACGGCGAGCTTATTCAAATTCCGTGGCTGATGCGCTTGCCGCGCGGCCGCGGGAAACTCCAGCGTTCGCACGCGCTGGTGCAGTCGTGCGATCTCTATTGGACGCTCGCCGAGTTGCTGCCAACGCCGAACATCGCAGCCGAGGATGCGAGCGCTCGTTGGGGGCGAAGCGTTCTGCCGCTCGTCGACGGCACCGCGCGTGAGCTGCGCGACCGAGCGCTGATCGTCGGCGAAACGGAGTCGGGCATTCGGACCTCGGCCTGGTATCTGCGCTGCCGCAACACACTGTCTGCGGAAACGCCGGTTGAAGAGAACACGGTCGAAGAGCATGCGGCCGAAGAGCATACCGACGAGCTTTACACCAAGCCCGATGATATTTGGGAAACGAACGACGTGGCGTCTCGCTGCCCGGAGATCGTCGAGCAACTGCGCGTCGTCGCGCAGCAAACGCTCGCGGCGATGCAAACTTCGGCTTCGCCGCCGGCGTTGGAAGAAGTGCTAGCGGAAGGTTGGGAGTAACGCTTCGCCTGCACACCGCAAATTCGCGGCAATGCGCAGCCCGACGGAGTGAGAACTTTCGCGACTTGCGTGCTGCCGGCAGTTCAAGGTGCCATAGGGTTCGGCGTGCCGGCGAACTATACTCTCTCGATGCGTTCGGTCGTCATGGAGGCCGCCGAACGTCGTACGCTCGAATCATGGCACCCTCGGCATGCTCGGACACGGACGTCCGCCCACGGCGACGCTGATCGGAATCGCTCGCGCATCGATAGCCTTAGGGCTTCTTTGCGGCTTGGCGAATCTGCGCACGCACGGCGCGCCACCCCCTGCCGAGCCGCCCGCGCCTAGTGCCTCGACCACGAACGCCGTTGCCGCGCCTGCCGCACCGAAGGCGGCGAGCGTCGTCTCGCTGAACTTGCGTTTCGAATGGGGCGGCGGCACCGCGCAGCCGTATGCCGGAACGATCGAGATGGTCGACGGCAAGGTCTCTCACCCTCACGTGCTTGGGCTCGAAGTCGATGAACCGGGCTCGATGTACATCGAAGATGAGCGACTGAAGATCGAGCCGCGCGCCGATCGCGTTTACGACGGCGTCGACGTCACCATTGCCGGGCCCGCCGACGGCAAACTGCTCGTCACGTTGCAATGCGGAGCCGATCGCAATGCCGCGCCGGTGCGCGTCGAAGTGCCGCTCCTCTCGATCTTGCACGACACGTTTCATGCCCCGCTGAACGATGGCGGAGGGAATCGGATTTCGGTGCGCCGCGCGCCGGGAGATCGGTTACGCGTCCGCTATGTTTATAACGCTTTGATCTTCAAGCCGGGTGAGTTGATGCAGGTCGAGCTGCAGCCGCATCTGCTCGGCTTGGCGCCGGCCGCGCAGCTGCGTCTCACGGCATCGTTGCAACCGGCTCGACAAGCGAAGTCGCTCTGGTCCGATTCGATCGACGTGACGGCACCGTTGAACGACGGCGATTGGAATCGCATTCCGCTGTCGCTTCGCCTGCCCGACGCGGAAGGGGTTTACGACGTCGTTTTAGAACTCCAGCAACCGAGCCTGACGACGCGCCTCAATCTCACCGCGCCGATCGAACGCCGCCGCATTCAGTTCGTCGTCTTGTCGCCGCAGCCCGCGGCTAGGCCGCAGCACGGCGAAGCCCCTCAGCCGAGCGTGCTCATGGAGATCGATCCGGCGAGCCCCGGCTGGTGGGATCGAACGAAAGCCCTCACGGCGACGACGATTCCGAGCCTCAAGCGAGGGCCGTTGGGCAATTGCAAACCTGCGCTCCGTCGTTCGGCGACGGGCACCTACACCGAGCTACCGCCGTCGAAGAAGATCGAGCCGAGCGACTCGAAGGCTTGGTACGAATCGCATCTGAACCTCGCGTGGCAAGCGTATCCGATCCCGGTCGCTCAGCCCGGCCAGCCGCACATCCTGGAGATCGAGTACCCTTCTGACGTCGCGCAATCGCTCGGCATCAGCTTGGTCGAGCCGAATGCGGCAGGCGCGGTCACGCCGATCGGGGTCGACTCCGGCCTGTTCCTCGACGAAGGGGATGTCGAACGAGTCGAACGTAAGTTGACGCGCCGCATCGTCGTTTGGCCGCAAACCGCGACGCCGCTCATCGTCGTGATGAATCGCCGGCGCGACGCTCCGGCCGTGTACGGCAAGCTGCGGCTCTTGGGTTCGCGCGCGCCGTCGATCGTGGCGCTACCGTGGGGAGCGCGCGAGGCGGCGTCGCTGCCGCATGCGCACCTGCCCGAAGCCCGAGCCGACGGCCGGCTGCTGGCCGCGTACTACGATCGGCCGTTGTTTCCCGAAAACTTCTCGAGCGGGCCGACGCTCGATGGCGCGGGCGGCGAATCGGCCCGTTGCCTCGACGATTGGGTGACGTTCTACGAAGGGTCGCGCCGGCTCGTCGAATACCTCACGTATGTCGGCTACAACGGCGCGATGATCACGGCCGCAGCCGATGGGAGCGCGATCTACCCGAGCCGACATTTCGAATCGACCCCTCGCTACGACGACGGGATCTTCTTCGCCGACGGACAAGATCCGACGCGCAAGGATGTGCTCGAGCTGTTGATGCGGATGTTCGACCGCGAGGGCTTGCGGCTGATTCCGGCAGTGCAGTTCGCTTCGCGACTGCCGCAGCTCGAAGCGGTGCGCCGCGACGGTCTGCGCACGCTCGGCGTCGACCCGCTCCGTCCGCAACGGGCCGCGCCGCGCACGATGGACGTCGCGAAGTCGCCGTACGATCCGTTAAAGCCGCGCGTCGAACAAGAAATGACCGCGATCTTGGCCGAGTTGAATCAACGCTACGGCACGCACTCTTCGTTCGCGGGGGTCGCGATCCAACTCTCTCCGGATGGCTATACGCAACACTTCGGCAGCGATTGGGGAGCCGATTCGGATACGCTACGAAGTTTCGCGCAAGAGACGAACTTGAACTTGCCTGCGAATCTTTCCGCCCGCGATTTGGCCGTCGCCGTCGTCGACGACCATCGCACGGCGTGGCTTGCTTGGCGCGCGGAGAAGGTCGCTCGGTTATACGGCCGACTGCATGCCGCGATCGCGAAGGAAAGCTCGCGGCGATTGTATCTCGTCGCGGCGCATGCTTGGGAGAGCCGCGATGCGCAGGCCCGGCTTCAGCCGACGCTCGGCACTCCGATCGTTCCCGAACAAGCGCTGCTCGAGTCGGGTCTCGATCCCGTTCGCTTGAGCAAAGTTCCGGGCGTCGTGTGGATGCGCTCCTATGTGTCGAAGCCGGTCGACGCGCTGGTCGACCAAGGGGCGATGCTTGAACTCAATCGTTCCGAGGCGATGGACAAAGTTGCGGCCGAGCAGCCTTGGCCGACCAGCCTGATCTTCTACGAGCCGCAATCGGCGCGGCTCGACTCGCTCGAAAAGCAAAGCCCGTATCAGCCGATCGCGGCCCGCTTCTTCACGCATGCGCTTCCGGGTGCCGGGAAGCAACGGCGCGCGATGGTGCATCAACTGGCCGCGCTCGACACTGCGGCATCGTTTCAAGGAGGCTGGCTCCTGCCGCTCGGCGAAGAAGACGACATGCGCAAGCTTGCCGGAGTCTTGCGAGCGCTGCCGGCCGAGAAGTTCGCGACCGTGCCGAGCGGTCGGACGTTCGTCACGATTCGCACCCTGACGCGCGACGATCGAACCTATTACTACCTCGTCAACGATGCCCCTTGGCCGGCGACCGTCACGCTCGACATGACCGCTTCGCCCAATACTGTTTGGCGCGGCTTCGGCTCGGGTGCCGCGCAGACCGGTTGGATTTCCGACGATACCGGTCGCAAATGGCAAGCGAAGTTGGAACCCTACGACGTCGTCGGCGGAATGTTCTTAGAGCCGAACGTCGCGGCGTCGCAGCCTCGGATCGAGGTCGCTGACGAAGTCTCCGAGATGTTGACGAAGCGTATTCGCGATCTTTGGCTGCACACCGCGAACATCCAGCGGGCGTCGTCGTTCGTAAGAATCGTGAACCCGGGCTTCGAGCCGACCGTGGCGAAAGCCATGCCTTCCGCCCCTCCGACCGCGCCCGCGACCGGTTGGCGGCATGTCGCGGGAGACGGCGGCTTGAAGATCGAAACCGTGCGGCAACGAAGCGGCGTGCAATGCGCGCTGTTCGTCAGCGGCGAGTCGGGGGGCGCGATCCAGAGCGATCCGATCACGGTCGGCCCGAGCGGCCGCGTGGCGCTATCGGTGTGGTTGCGCAAAGCATCGACGGAGCAACCGCGACTTCGCTTGGCCTTCGAAGGGCGCTTGATCGGCAGCGAAGAAGTGCAATCGTTCTATCGTTTCGCGTCCGTCGGCGGCGGACCGAACGCCGCGCCGCTCGACCATGAATGGCGCCAGTTTCTCTTTCAAGTCCACGACCTGCCGACGACCGGCTTGGCCGACTTACGCATCAGGTTCGAGCTTTCCGGGCCCGGCGAAGTGCTGCTCGACGACGTCGCCGTGACCGATCTCGACTTCACGGACGCCGAACGATTGGAACTCTCGAAGGTAATCACGCTCGCGGAGTTCAAGCTGCAGAAGGGGGAGATCGGCGAGTGTGCCCGCTTGCTCGACGGCTATTGGCCGCGCTTCTTGCGAGCCTATGTTCCCACCGCGGCGACGGACGGCTCGAAGCTCGTCGGCGACGGGAGCGGCACCGGCGAGCAGACCGGTGTGCCGAGCTATCCGCAAACGAACTCCGGCGGCGAAGTGCCGCTCACGGCGCGCGCTCCGGCACCGGCTGCGCCTGCCGCGGAACCTGCGCCGGGCATTCGCGACCGGATGCGGCGGTTCGTGCCCGACTGGTTGCGCTAGGTCGCGGCGCTCGAGGCTTAGCCGGGAGGCCAGTGCAGCGCGCGGCCGCCGAGCAGATGGAAGTGCAGATAGTCGACCGTCTGCCCGCCGTCGGGCCCGCTATTGCAGACGACACGGTAGCCGTCGGCCAATTGCAGTTCCGAGGCCAGGTTGCGGATCACGATCGCGATGTGGCCGACGAGCGCCGTGTCGTCGTCGGCGAGATCGGCCCAAGAGCGAATCTTCTTCTTCGGGATCACGAGCAGATGCACGGGGGCTTGCGGCGCGATATCGCGGAAGGCGAGGCAGCGATCGTCTTCGAAGACGATCTCGGCCGGAATTTCGCGAGCGATGATGCGCTCGAAGATCGTCTTGGTCGACACGCGCGGTGTTCCTTAGTTCAGCGGAATTCCTTCGTCGATCAACAAGATCGGAATCTGGTCGACGATCGGATATAGGAGCTTGCCGTCGGCTCGGATGAGCCCTTCATCGAAGGAGCGCGTCACGACCTCGCCCCCCCGGTTCCGCAGCGTTCCGGCCGTGATCGCGGCGCCGAGCAGCGCAATCGTCGCGGCATCGGCCGGGTGGAGGGCCGACCGATCCTCGGGACAACGCAACATCTTCAAGAATTCAGGGCTGATCATCGACTCATCGCCAAGACACGCACGGATGAATGCGAATCGTCGATCGCGACCCAACGCAACCGGCCGAAACGCCGACGTGAATCATAATCAACGCCGCCCGTCTGCGACAGGGTTTCGCCGCCGGCCGGACTATTCCGGCTTCGGCAGCGTCGTCAGTCCGTCGGGCTTCGACGTGCGGCGACGACGGCGCGGCACCTTCGTGTTGATCCATTCCTTCGTCAGCGTCTCGAACACCTCGGGCGTCTCATAGCGCACGAAGCCTTTGCCGTCGGGAATCGGGCCGATCAGGCCGTGGAAAAGCGGCAGGCCGCGCAGATTGAGATCGGTGCTGCAATCGTCGATGCCGACTTGCGTATGCGATTTCTCCAGCGAATCGATCCGGAGATACTCGCGGGTTTGAATCTCACCATCGGTCCCTCGGGTGAGAACGCGGAACACGAACTTATCATGCGACATGCCGAAAACTCCTGGGGAAGGGGAGCGCGAGGGAGACCGTCTCGCGCTTCGGGGCTAAGCAGTTATCGGCCCGATGCCGGCATCGCTCGAAACGGTTTTCGCCGGCCCGCATGTTTGCGCAATCCGCATAAATCGTCATGGGCCGCGCTTCGCAACTGCGCGCCATAACTGATCGGCCGGCTTCCGAACCTGCCGAAAGGTCGGGTCGTGCAGGCTGTCGGCCTTCTGCGTAGAATGCTGGAAAACCCTTCTCTTCGAGCTGCTTCATGCGACGATCCGTACGATTTTCGACCTGCTTGCTTCGCGCCGCGCATCGCATGGCCCCCTCCCTAATCGGTGCGATCGTACTGGTTGGTAGCGCGGCTACGCCCGCACCGGCACAACAGTCGGCACCGCCGAAGACGACGAAGGATGCAAACGCCGCACCGTTGTCGGACGGCAAAGACGGTCGCGATCTTGCGCTGGAGAACTTCCGGCCGAAGTCGACGCTCGTCGTGCCGGAGCATCATCTGAAGCACGCGAAGTTTCCCGTGGTCGACGTGCATGTGCATCCGAAGATCCGGCTGCATCACTCGCCGGACGCGCTCGACACGTTCGTGAAGACGATGGATGCGCAGCGGATCGCGGTGTGCGTGAGCCTCGACGGCGGGCTCGGGGCGGCGTTAGAGGAACATTCGAAATACGTCTGGACGAAGCACCGCGACCGGTTCGTGATCTTCTCGAACATCGATTGGCGCGGCGACGGCACCCCCGCCGACTACGCCACTTGGGACTGCCACCGGCCCGACTTCGGTCGCCGCATGGCCGCGGCATTGGCTGCCGCGAAGGAGGCCGGCGTGAGCGGGTTGAAGGTGTTCAAAGATCTCGGACTCGTTTACAAAAACCCCGACGGCTCGTTCATCAAGCTCGACGATCCGCGCTGGGATCCGATCTGGGAAGCGTGCGGCAAACTCGGCCTGCCGGTGATCATTCATAGCGGCGATCCGCCGGCGTTCTTTCAGCCGATCGACGCGCGCAACGAGCGGTGGGAAGAGTTGCATCGGCATCCGGAATGGAGCTTCTACGGGCCGCAATTCCCGCAGCGCGAGGAACTTTTGGCGGCGTTCGTGCGCGTCGTCGAGCGGCATCCGCAGACGACGTTCATCGGCGCACATGTGGCCGGCAACTCGGAAGATCTTGCGACGGCCGGCGCGTGGCTCGACAAGTATCCGAACTTGGTCGTCGAGATCGCTTCGCGCACTTCGGAACTCGGTCGGCAGCCGTATACGTCGCGGAAGTTCTTCCTCAAGTATGCCGATCGCATTCTCTTCGGCACCGACGGCCCGCGCGTGCCCGAGCGGTTGTATCCGTATTGGCGGTTCTTAGAGACCGACGACGAATACTTCGCCTACGCCGAGAACCCGTTCCCGCCGCAAGGGTTTTGGAACATCTACGGAATCTTCCTACCCGACGAAGTGCTTAAGAAGGTCTACCACGAGAACGCGGCGCGGATCATTCCGGGCGTGAAGGAAAAGCTCACAAAGTGGGAAATGATAAATGCTAAATGATAAATGCTAAATGAAGGACGGACCTCTGGCATTTATCACTTATCATTTAGCACTTATCACTTCTCCTCAGTTCCGTCGAACTCACATCGGCCCGAAACTCCGGCTCGTCGATGCCGTCGCAGATTCGTCGCAGCGTGTCGGGCAGGTCGAGATCGGCGAGTGTTTGGAATCGGTCGCCGCAGAGCCTGCCGAAGACTAAGAAGCGGCAGCCGAGCGCTTCGATCTCGGCGAGCGTCCGGTCTCGTTCGGCTTCGCTGCCGGCCGTGAAGCGGGGATCGGCGACGCGCAGCAACGTGTCGATGCCGCACACCAGCGTGGCCTCGGGAAACAGCCGTGCCTTCTGCACCATGCGTGGTGCGCGCGTGAACCAGACGCGCGTGCGGGAATCGAACTGCCGCGAGCGATCTTCCATTTCTTCGAAGTCGAGCGGCGGCTTCTCGACGTTCTCGATCGAGAACTCGAAATCGACCGAGCAACCAAGCCGCGCCGCAGCGATCTCGGCCATGCGTAGATGCCCGGCGTGCAACGGATGAAACGAGCCGGGGAACACGGCCCGCGGCGCAGCGGATCGGCCGGCGAATTCGCGGCGTTCGTCCGTGCGCGCGAGCCGGTCTTCGGCTAGCTCGATCCAGGCCGGAAGCGCTTCGGTGCGGCGATGAACCGGTCGTTCGTGCGGCGCAAGCTTGAGCGGTGGGCGATCGTCGATGCCGCACGCTTCTGCCAACGATTCCAGTGCCAACGCCGCGGCGAGCGCTTCTTCCTCGTCGCGTGAGCGGGCTCCTTTTTCGAGTTCGAGCGAAGTAGACCAGGTACAACGGTTCGACTGCACGGCTAGATGAATTCGGTGCGAGCCGCGCTTGGGCCGATCCGAAGCGAGACTCGCCGACAGCCCTAGGCCGACGACCGGAAAATCGTCGGCGCCGCGCAAACGCCGCGCACGCTCGAAGCAACGCATCGCCATTGCGCGGGCCGTTGACGAAGAGCAGGCTTGCTCCGGAGTCGAGCCGAGGAACTCGACGAGCGCCGGCAGCGCATACGGCACGAGCGCTTCCAGCACGGTTTGCGATGCGCCGGGCACGGTCAACAGCTCGCTGATCAAGCGGCTCCCTCCCCCGGTGGCGGCGGCCACGAGGCGCACGGGGCTCTCGTGAATGCGGCGAACCAGCGCGACGTTGGAAGGATCCGAAGCCATGCGTCGATTATAAAGGAGCGATCGCGAGATCGTTAGACGTCGGAGACAGGTCGGCGGAATGCGACGATAGCAGAAGTATATTCCGCACTTCGCCGCATATTTTGCGGGAGACCGGATAACAGCCCTTTTTCGTGCGGGCGAGGCTTCGTTATAACTCCAAGCCCAAGGTGCGCCATAAAGCACGCGTTCGTTTTCATTTCCCGAGGTCGTTCTTTCGCTATGCTTCGAATTCACAATCCGCGCCTGCTCGACTATCTGCGTCATCGTTATCAGCCGGAAGACTTACGGCGCTTGATCGCGTTTCTGCGCGGCGAGAAGACGTTCCACTTCCCGGCCCTTTCGACCGGTCTTTACCCTGCGGCCCATCTGGCCGAAGGAGACTCGTCGGGCTACGCGAGCGTGTGGGTGCGCGACAACGTGCATGTGGCGCACGCGCATCTCATCGACGGGCAGCATGAGATCGCGCGGAAGATCGTCGTCGGGTTGGTTTCGTTTTTCGGCACGCAGCGCAAGCGGATCGCCGACGTATTGGCCGGCGTTGCCGATCCGAGCGATCCGATGCTACGTCCGCATATTCGCTTCGACGGTAAGTTGCTCGCCGAGATCGATCAGAAATGGGCCCACGCTCAGAACGACGCGCTCGGCTATTTCCTCTGGATCGCGACCCGTCTCATCGAGGAAGGGCTCCTGACGGTCGACGCCGCGACGGCGCAAGCGCTGGCGGGCACGGCGTTGTTCTTAGAGAAGATCGAATTCTGGCGCGACGAAGATAGCGGGCATTGGGAAGAATCTCGCAAGCAAAGTTCTTCGAGCATCGGCACGGCGCTGGCCGGATTGCAGGGCTTGCTGTCGCTCGTGGAGCGGCCGGATTGGAGCCCGATGTTGAAGTTCGGCGAGGAAGTCTTGACCCGCACGCGGCTGGAGAAGCTGGTGGCGAAGGGGCGCGAGGCGCTGACGATCCATCTGCCGCACGAGTGCGCCGATGCCGATACGGCGAAACGACGCGAGGCGGACGGCGCGCTGTTGTTCTTGGTTTATCCGCTGGAAATCGTCGACGAGAAGGCGTCGCTCGCGATCATCGAATCGGTCGTGCGCGAGCTGCAAGGAGACATCGGTATTCGTCGCTACAAGGGAGATTCCTATTGGTGCGCCGATTATAAAACGAAGCTGTCGTCGGATATGTGGACCGCCGACTTCAGCGACGACATGAGCGGCCGCGATGCGATGCTGCGCGCGGGGGAAGAAGCGCAGTGGTGCATCTTCGACCCGATTCTCTCGGCCGCTTACGGTCGTCGGTTCCAAGCGACGAAAGACCACAAAATGCTCGCGCTGCAGACGGAGTATCTCAATCGCTCGCTCGGCCATCTCACGGCCGACGACTCCCGGTTCGGCGGCATGCGCTGCCCGGAGTCGTATTACTTGGAGAACGGCCGTTACGTGCCGGTCGACCAAACGCCGCTCCTCTGGACGCAAGGGAATCTCCTGACGGCGCTCCGGATGATGGAGCGGAGCCTGGAACTCCAATCCGTCGGAAACGCCGGAAACTAGAAGGCGAGCGGCCGGTGTGAATCGGCCGTTGGAAGCTGGTTCGAGCCCGATCTAGCGGCGAAGTTTCGCGGCGGGTTCAACGGGGACATGACTGTCCCCGCTCGCCTCGGACTTGCGGCAAGTCACTGATCTCTACGTCCGACGCGAGCTAATCGCGACCTACACTTGCGCAGCCGGAACTGCGCGCTCCGGCCTGGCAAACGTGGCGGAGTAGGAAGATGTCGGGCTCGTTAAAATCCGGATCATCGACAAAATCGATTCGTGCCGATTCGCTGGCCGAGGGGGTGTTGATCCTGCTCGCGCTCACGATCGTGCAGCGGTTGGTCGGCTTTGCGCGCGGCATTCTTTTCTGCCGCTCGCTCGATGTCGATCAACTCGGCGAATGGGATCTCGCCTTCAGCTTCCTCATGCTCGCGGCTCCGTTGGCCGTGTTCGGGTTGCCGGGAAGTTTCGGACGTTACGTCGAAGCGTATCGGGCCTCGGGACAGTTGCGAACGTTTCTCCGTCGCACGACCTTGTGCAGCTTCGTGCCCGCGCTCGTGTTTTGCCTCGCGGCGGCAGGGGGTCGTACGTTCATCGCGGAGCTGATCTTCGGCGATGCAGCCGACGCTCCGCTGGTGCTGGCGATGTCCGGAACGCTCGCGACGCTGATCGTCTTCAATTTCATTACCTGCTTCTTCACGGCACTGCGGGCCAGTCGGATCGTCTCGTATCTGCAATTCTCGAACACGATTCTCTTCGCGGCCGTAAGCTTGGTGCTGATGACCGCTTGGCGCTCGGAAGCGATCGCTGCGGTGATCGGCTTCGGTGTGGCGTGCGCGGTATCGTCGCTGGTTTCGATCGTGTGGATGGTGCGGCTGTGGCGCGAGTTGCCGTTGGCCGAGACCTTGCTTCCGCACCGGACGCTGTGGACTCGGCTGATGCCGTTTGCGTTTTGGGTCTGGATGACGAACTGGATCTCGAACTCGTCGGAACTCGCCGATCGCTACATGATCGTTCACTTCAGCGGGCTCGATTCGCACGCCGCGCTCGATCTCGTCGGCCAGTACCATAGTGCGCGGATCATTCCGGTGTTGTTTCTCGGACTCGCCGACTTGCTTTCGACCCTCATCACGCCGCACCTGATCCACGATTGGGAGGCGGGCCGGCGGGAGATCGTCGCCGGCCGGCTGCGTCTGATCCTCAAGTTGTTTACCGTGTCGTTTCTGTTACTCTCGATCGGGTTGGTCGTGATGTCGCCGCTGTTTTTCCAGACGGCGCTCGGCGACAAATTCGGCTTCGGCGAAGCCGTGTTTCCCTGGGCGCTGACCTGTGCGCTCTGGACCGGCCTCGCGATGATCAGCAACAATTGGCTCTGGTGTGCCGAGAAATCACGCTTGGCGTGCGTCGGGCTGACGCTCGGGCTGCTGACGAACGTCGGCCTGAATCTCGTTTTGCTGCCGCGCTACGGATTGGAAGGAGCAGTCATGGCTTCGGCGACGGCGAAGTTTGCCTCGCTCGCGACGCTCTGGCTCCTCTGTCGCGCATTGGGGATGAAGCTCGATCGCGGCATGGTCTTCGCCATCGCCCTGCCCGGCTTGCTCTTGCTCGGGCCTTGGCCGGCGTTGGGTGCCGTGGCGGTGCTCGCCTCGGGCCTGGTGCCGAAGCTCGGCTTGTTCAGCAGCGAAGAGAAGCGGCAACTCCTGGCCGGTGCCGCGAGCTTGGCCGTGCGGTTCAAGCTGCGCGCGCCGAAGGTCGCCGCCGGCGGCACGCATTAATTGCGCATGAGCCCGTAGCTCGCGAACTAAAACGGTGCCGGTGCCGTCCAACTCAGGCGCCGGCCGTCGCGCGGATGGGTTAGCGTTAGTCGTTCGGAATGCAGCATGAGGCGCTCGGCCATGGGGAGCGCACGCTCGTGGGCATAGAGCGGGTCGCCGAGGATCGGATGCTCGAGCGCGGCCAGATGAATCCGAATCTGGTGCGAACGGCCGGTAATCGGTTCGACTTCTAATAGCGCTCGATCGGGCCGACGCTCGACGACGCGCCAGCGCGTTTGCGCGGGCCGACCTTGAACCGGGTCGACCATGTGGCGCGGCGGACGATCGAAATCTTTCCGCAGCGGCAGATCGACGAGGCCGTCTTCTTCGCGCGGATTGCCGAACACGAGCGCGCGATACACCTTGGCGACTTCGCGCGCGGCGAACTGGCGGCTGAGCTCGCGCTGCGCGTCGGCGTCGAGAGCCATGACGATCAGGCCCGACGTATCCCGATCGAGTCGATGCACGATGGTCGCTTGCGGCAACTCCGCTTGGACGCGAGCGCTCAAGCAGTCTTGCAGCTCCGGTCCGCGGCCCGGCACGGCTAATAGGCCCGACGGCTTATCGAGGACGATCAGGGTTTCGTCTTGGTAAACTTTGCGGAATGTCGGCATTGCAACGCCGTCGGGAAGTATCGGAATGACGGACGTGCGGATTCTAACGGAGATACGGATCAGTCCGTAACAGTAGTATGCAACGTGCCTGGGTTTCTCGATAAACCAAAGGTAACGCTTGTTTCGATACGTCTGTAGGCAATGGTCGCACGGCGGGCGACGGTTGTGCATTGCCCACCCACTGTGACGATAGCAACGTCGTTGTCGATATTAACTTCTCGGGACGTGTCTTATGCGACGACTTTTCCGCCGGTTCTTGCTTTGC
>JAIOPP010000054.1 GCA_021413845.1 Planctomycetia bacterium
GCTTGATTCTTGAAGAAACTAACGCAACACTTGGTATCACGCGTGGGGGCAGGTCAGCTGCACCGACCCTTCCGGCCATTGCCTCGAGTACGTCCATTGTCAGTCCCATAAGCTGCTTCTCCTAACAGGTCTCAAGTTCTTCGCCGAGCAGTCGGTTCAGCAGCGTGGACTTGCCGACGTTCGTGGCACCGACGAACGCGATGATCGACCGCCCCTGCATGGTCGCACGGCGGCGAATCAGCCCGAGGACCTTCGTCGCCTGCAGCCAGACGTCGCGCACCTCGGGCACGGCGCGGTGATAATCGGCCGACTCGGAACAACCGAGCCAGAGCTCGTCGGTGAGGAGGAGCAACTCTTCCGCGTTCATCCGCGGGCTCCCCCATTCACCGAACCATCGGTCAGTCGTAACGGACCGGCAAGTAGACCCTGCAACCGTTCGCATTCTTGTCGGCGAACGGCGATCAGCGCCGCATCGAGCGGCTGCTTTGCGCGTCGAAACACCTCCTCCAGTCGTGATTCTTCAGTGCGCGACCGGCCACGATACTCGTCTAGATATGCTTCAGCCGTGCGGCGGAGTTGAGGAATCCGTTCGTCGATAATGAAACCGAACACGGTCGCGACTTGAGCGACGGCATCGGTTTCGAGCCGACCTTTCTGCTTCGACTTCGCCAGCGCCCACGCGAATGGAATTGCCAGAGAACCGATCCCGGCGACGGTCCATCCCAACGGAGCCGCCATTGCGACCCACGCCGGCGCCGCGACCGGCACGGCGGTCGAAGTGATGAAGCCGGCCGACGTGCCGATCAGCGATTGCAATAAACCTCCCACGATCGTCGGCGTGGTGATGTACGTTACGGCCGCCGCCACGGCCGCTTGGCCGGCGGAAACGATCCCGAAACCGGCCGCCAGGGCCGCAGCCGTCCCGACGAGCATCGTCGCATCGCCGCGCGCACCGGCCGACATCGCCATCAGTTCGGTCGACCAGGATTCATAGCCGGCTTCCAATTCACGGCATGCGGCCTGCAACTCACACTCCAGCTTTTCGGCGGGAGTCGCCAAAGCGGCATCGATCGACTGTTGCAACAGGCTCGGCAAATCGCGAGTGAGGCGCGAGACGCTCATGAGGGACGCATTTCGTACCAAGTCCGCGGCGGCGGCTTTCGTGGATTCGCGAGCCACGATGACGTTCGCCTGAAACTCATCAAGTGCGCCGTTCCAACGTCGCAGGAAGGTTTGCGGTAGCCGCGTCTCTCGTTCGGCGAGTCGTCCGCGCGCGGCGGCGAATTCTTCCTGCCGGCGGCGCAGCTCCTCCGGCTCTGCTTCCGCCAGCGACAACTCGCAGGCGCGAGCGCGAAAGATCGGAGTCGCCGCATCGATCGCTCGCCGAATGAATCGCTGCTCGATGATCGCCCCTTTCCCGGCGGCGATCGTTTGCCGCAGCGCCTCCGCGAGCCGATTGAGACCGGAACTCTCCGTGTCTCCCCGGTGAGCGGACTTGGCGCTGAGGCGGTGTATCTCGTCGACTGCGATTCCCACTTGCGCCAGGCAGCGCCGATTGTGCGTGACGGCGTCGACGATGTCTGCTTCCGAAGAAGCATCGACCTTGTTGACGACGAAGAGAATCTTGGCGATGTCGGCTGCCTTCACCTTCTTCAGGAGCTCAAGC
Organism: Planctomycetia bacterium; assembly: GCA_021413845.1. Classification (NCBI taxonomy): domain Bacteria; kingdom Pseudomonadati; phylum Planctomycetota; class Planctomycetia; species Planctomycetia bacterium. The sequence continues at coordinate 1,667 of JAIOPP010000054.1, forward strand.
TCGTCTTGGTCGATCGGCATGTTAGCCGTGACGAGAAACACGACCGCATCCGAACGGGGAATAAAGGCCTGCAACAATTCGTCGTGGTAGCGATGGACGCTGCCGGCGCCGGGCGTGTCGACCAACACGAGGTCCGGATCGAAGTTCTCGAACGGTCCGCCGATCTCAACCGTCTCGACGTTCTTATCGTTCCCGGGATTCCCTTCTTCCGTCACGTAATCCCGAATTCGCTCCAGCGAAATCGTCTCCCCGGCGGCGGTCGAGTCGACCGAACGATAATGCACGCGCGCGAACGGAGTGTCGCTCCGCATGAAACGCGAGATGACGTTCGACGCCGGGAGCTTATCGATCGGAGCCAGTGAGTCGTCGCGACGGCCGAGCAGCGCGTTGACCAGAGTCGACTTACCGCGCTTCGCCTTGCCGAGGATCGTGACGAGAAACCGCCCCTCACGAAACTGCGCGATTGCCTGATCGATCGCAGCCGCCGCACCTGCGTCATCCGCGCGAATCGCGTCGCGGACGTTCTCGGCCCACTCGATCAGTTGAGCGCGACGTTCGGAGCCGGTGATGTTCATGATGCCTCGGAATGAAGGACGAAGGTCGTCTTCAGGCATCTGCCGGTCTTGACTCCACAGACTCCAATAAAAAAGGAGCGCCGAACCAAGACCGCTCCTCGAACCCCGACCAAGGGGCATAAGTGAACAGCACCTGGCCGACGCCCCCTTACGGGAGCGTGGTCCAAGTACTGCTTCACTTATTCAAGAGCCTTACGGCTCAGGTTGGTCGTTTTCGAGAAAGCAGATACTTAACGCACACGCGCGTTATCGAATTATTCAAAACGGCCGCTTTGGCCCGTGTCGCATCTCCAACAAAAAAGGTTCAAGGGAACGAAGCTCACTTTCGCGAACGACTTCCCATCATAATGGCGTATCGATACGGAACAAGTGTCGACCAACGACGAACCGCTTCTCTGAGTCACGGCCGTCGCGAAGCCTCGAAGATGTACGCATGGGCGGGTGATCGTGCTGTCCGTGAAACCTGCCACCCTCAGTGTGCCCGATGAGGCTTTGCGAACTTGCAATAGCTAGAAAAAGCCGGCTCGTCCCGCCCGAAGACCGGACGGGACGAGCCGTGTGGTTGTTATTCTCAGCTAATGCGGTTTCGGATCGGACCTCTTTCGTGATCGCCGCAGCACGGGCGGAACGTCGAGGGGTTTTTGCACCAGCCAAAGTCGGCCCAAGAGCCAAAGCGATAAGAATACGGTGAGCAGGCCACCCCGGCCGAGCACCGATGAAGCCACCCAAGCGGCGGTTAGTAAGAGCACGCTCATCCGAAGATAGTCGTTCCAGATCATGGCGTGCTTTCTTGGTTGGAAGGGAAAACGCCGGTCCAGTCTCGACAGGGCGTTCGGTAAGCGCAGGTCGAACATTGCATTGCTGACGGTGCCGGATAGAAAACCTCGGCTTGAATCGCGCGCCACACGCGCTCGACGACGCGCTTCGTGCGGTCGATTCGCTGTTGAATCACCGGCACATCGATCAGATCCAGGCCCGGCTTGTTCGCTATCGTCAGGACGGCGAATTGCAACCGGACGCGCTTCTTCGGTACGAACGTCTTCACCAGCTCGTGATAGAGCAACAACTGCTCGGACGACTCTTCGACTTGGGCGGATGACCAGCGCGACCGAGCCGTCTTTAGGTCCGAAACGACGACCGCCTCGTTCGTCTCGGCGATCAAGTCGAGACGCCCCAGGAGTTCGGGACATCCTGGAACGATCGACGCTCTCAGCTCTTCTTCGACGCCGAGGATTCGTCCCGCGGGCCGTGCGAAGTCGCTGGCTTGAAAGGCGGCGAACTGGTTGCCGCCTTGGTCGGTGCGGGCACGCCGATCATCGGCGGCCTCCGTTGCCCGTCGCGCCTTTCAGCTCGTCGATCAGGCCGCTCGCTTCGGTGATCGTCAGCTCGGCCGCATTTCGCACGCCGAATCGCGCGTGCAGTTTGTCGCCGAGTTCGATCCCCTGTCGCTCGGCAATCGCTCCGAGCGACCGGACTTGGCTGGCGGTCGCGGGACGCGTGCCGTCGCGACGACGGCCGGGGGCGTGACCGTTGCTGTTCGCTTGGCCGTGGTTCTTGTCGTCGCCGTTGTGACCGTTGGCGCAGGCCCCGGTCGACTTCGTTCCGGCGAGCTCTTCGTCGACCGCGGTTTTCGCCATGACGAAGAGTTGCTTGATCCGTTCACGCAAGCGCTCGGCATCTCCCGCCAGCGAGGAATCGAGCTCCAGTTCTAGATTCACGGCCGCACCGCGCGACCCGTAATTGGCCTCACCGACCTTCTTCGTAAAACCGACATTGAGTTTGAGCATGTTGGTTCCTTTGAGTTTGAAGAATGTTCTTAATTCGCGCAACCGTTACCACGGTGAAGAAGTCGTGACGTAGACGACGAAGATCGTCCAAAGTCGCGGACGGTGATCGGTTGCTGAATACTTCGGTCTTTATTTTTCTCCTGAGAAGTCTCTTAACTTGCTCTTTTTATTGACCGGCAATCGCTACGACAGGAGAATGCGAACCGTGAGATCGCCGCCTAGTCATCCGTGCGCTCTGGAACGAACTTCATCGCCATACGCATCGATCTCACTCCGCTCTCCCATCCGAACTTCGGCGGCATCGACTTTCCCGTCGATCTGATCGCCGATTGAGAATGAAGATCGTGACCGAGCACCATGCCGCCTCGCCGACTTAACCCCGTCGGAGACGCGTGTTTTTTTTACGCGTAAAAATGGCCCCGTTGTGGTTGATCCTCTCCCGGTTTCAAAGACGCAAGCGATGAACGAATCCGAAGATCCGAACAAGACCATCGACTTTTCGTCGAACTCGGCCGAACCGCTCGAAGCGAAACCGGCTTCGGGCTTTGAGACACCATCGGCAGCGCCGAGGTCGAGTCTCGGCGGCATTCGCGCAGTGCTCTTGCGCGAAGCCGAGGCCGATAGCGCGCCTGGTGTGGATCCGAATTCCGATGCGATGCCGCAGAGGTCCGCGACCGGAGACCGTTATCAAATCTCCGGCGAGATCGCCCGCGGGGGGATGGGTGCGGTGCTACGGGGGCGCGATGTCGATCTAGGACGCGACTTGGCGGTCAAAGTCCTGTTGGAGAAATACGCCGATCGGCCGGATGTCGCACGGCGCTTCATCGAAGAAGCCCAGATCGGTGGCCAGTTGCAACATCCGGGCGTGGTGCCGGTCTACGACGTCGGCCGCTTCGGCGATCGACCGTTCTTCACGATGAAATTGGTGAAGGGTAAGACGCTCGCCGCGCTGCTTGGTGAGCGTGCCGATGCGACGGCCGATCTCCCGCGGTATTTGAGCATCGCTCTGCAGGTGGCGCAGACGTTGGCGTATGCCCACTCCAAGGGAGTCATTCATCGCGACCTGAAGCCCGCAAACATCATGGTGGGCGCGTTCGGCGAAGTGCAGGTGATGGACTGGGGGCTGGCGAAGGTGCTGGCCGATGTCGGGACCGACGATCAAGCACAGGCGCTCCGTAAACAGGAAGTACCGGAAGATGTGAGCACGATCCGTACCGCGCGCAGCACCGATTCATCCGGTGGTTTCGGAACTGAGACCGAAGCCGGCTCTCTGCTCGGCACGCCGGCTTACATGCCGCCGGAACAAGCCAACGGCGACATCGCCAACCTCGACCGCCGGGCCGACGTCTTCGGGCTCGGCGCGATCCTCTGCGAGATTCTGTCCGGCAAACCCCCGTACCTCGGCCGATCCGGCGAGGAAGTTCGTCGCAAGGCGGCCAACGGTGACTTGGCGGATGCCTTTGGGCGATTGGATCACTGCGGGGCTGATGCGGAGTTGATCGTCCTGACACGCAAGTGCCTCACGCCGGAAGCCGCCGATCGACTCCAGAACGCGAATGCCGTGGCCGACGCTTTGACGGCCTACTTGGACGGAGTGCAGGCTCGCTTACGCCGAGCCGAGCTGGCCGAAGCGGAATCCCGCGCTCGCGCGATCGAGGAAGCAAAACGTCGCCGACTGACGCTGGCGCTGGCGTCTACGGTAATTGTGGCGCTGACCTTGGGAGGTGGCGGCTGGCTGTGGGTAAAGGCTGACCGCGATGCCCGGCAGGTTCAACTGACGCGCGATGTGAACGAGGCGGTCAACAAGGCGACGGCTCTACGTGAGCAGGCGAAGTCGACAACCACGGGTAGCGCAACACTGTTTGCCCAGGCGCGGGAGCAGGCACAACGAGCGCTGGCCCTGGTCGAAAACGGCCTGGACGATACGGCTATGAAGGGGCAAGTACGGCAGTTGCAATCTGAACTGGATGAGGAAGTAAAAGACCGCAATCTTTTGGCCGCACTGGAGGAAGCCCGCCTGTCCCAGACGGAAATCGTGCCTGAGGAGAATCGGTTTGCTAGTGAGCGAGCGATTCCTATGTTTCGCACGGCATTTGCTGCCTATGGCCTACCAGCGGGGGCGGGGGAGCCGGCAACCGCGGCGGCACTAATCCGGAAGCGTCCGGGGGCTGTGCGTGAAACGATGCTCGCAGCGCTCGAGGAGTGGGGGAGCCTTGCGCGCGAGCCGAAACTCAAAGGAGTCGAGCCGCATGCGGAGTGGCTGCAGGCAGTTTTCGTAGCTGCGGAGGAGGACGGATGGACTAAGGTTATGCGAGAGACCGGGAAAATCGAGGACAAGGCACAACGTCAGACGGCGCTGGAGAAACTTGCAACCACAGCTGACGTGGACAAGTTGCCGGCACGATCTTTAGATCGTCTTTCCTGGCGATTAGAAAATATCGGATCGCTACAGATTGCTGCGCAATTGCTCCGGCGAACTCAACAACGGTACCCGGCAGATTTCTGGGTGAACCATAGGTTGGGGCAGTTGCTGAAAACCATGGCACCCCCGGAACCGGATGAGGCCGTGCGTTTCCTGACGGCAGCCGTTGCCATTCGTCCGGACAGTCCTGGGGCGCTACTGAACCTCGCGAGCGCCCTAGACGGCAATGAGCAAGCGGACGAGGCGATCGCCAATTATAAGAGGGCCATTGAAATCGAGCCGAAGTATGCCACGGCTCGCATAAACCTGGGCAACTTGCTGAAAAAACATGGCCAGGTAGAAGAGGCTATCGCCTGCTACGAGCAGGGGATCAAATTTGAGCCGAAGGAGGCCAGATTCCACCAGGGGCTCGGGGCTATTTTCTGCGATAACAAGAAAGAATACGACAAAGCCATCCTATGCTTTCGCAAGGCCATCGAACTCGACCCAAAGTATGCGAATGCTTTTGTCAGTCAAGGTGTGGCGCAGCGCGGCAAGGGGCAGATCGACGAAGCCATCGCCTGCCACAAGAAAGCCATTGAAATCCAACCGGAAAACGCCGCAGCCCACCGTCACTTGGGGGCAATTCTCTGCGATTTGAAGCACGAATATGCCCCGGCCATTTTATGCTTTCGCAAAGCCATTCAATTGAACCCGAAGGACGCCGATGCCTACAGTAATCTAGGCGTTGCACTGCTAAACACTAAGCAGGTGGACGAGTCCCTTGCTTCCTATGCAAGGGCCATTGAGCTTGAACCTACGAAGGCTTCGGCCCACGGCGGCCTAGGCTCCGCACTTCTTTCCAAGGGGAAGGTGGACGAGGCCATCGTGTCCTTCCGAAAAGCTATTGAACTCGACCCAGCATTAATCATGGCTCATGGCAACTTGGGCAATGCGTTGCGGACCAAGGGTCTAACTGACGAGGCGATCGCCTCCTATCAAGAAATTATCAAGCTGGATCCGAAGGAAACCAAGGCTCATATTCAAATCGGAAATGCGCTGTGGGCCAGCGGCCGTATCGACGAAGCCATCGTTTACTTCCGAACAGTTGTTGATCTCGCCCCGACGAAAGCCGCAGGTCATATTAATCTTGGCGCCATTCTGTGCGACAACAAGCACGATTACGAGGGTGCCATTCAGTGCTTTCGTAAGGCCATCCAACTAGAACCAGCCTCCGCTACAGCTCACTTGAATCTAGGCAATGCGTTGCGTGCTATGGGGCAGGCAACCGAAGCCATCACCAGTTACAAACGGGCCATCGCCATCGACTCCATGGAGGTCAAGGCTTATACCGGCCTCGGCGCTGCACTGATGGAGGAGGGTCAGTTAGCCGATGCCATCTCGTACCTCGGGCAAGCCGTCCAACTCGAACCGAAGTTCGTCCCCGCCCACGGCAATCTCGGACTTGCACTGATGAGAGAAGGCCACTTGGACGATGCCATCGCCTGCTTCCGAACGTCAATTCGGCTCGATCCTCGGAATGCCGCGACGTACAATAACTTGGGAACAGTATTCATGGATGCCGGCCGATTAGAAGAGGCAATTGTCAGCTATAAGCAGGCGATTGAACTGGATCCGACGGGTGCCGGCCCTCGTCGTGACAATCTAGCGCTGGCCGAGCGTCTGGTGGCGGTCCGCGACAAATTCCCCGACTTTGAGAAAGGCACCTACTCTCCCACCACCACGGTCGAGCGGCTCGCGATGGCGAAATGGTGCAAGCTCAAGAAACGGCATCGAGCAGCGGTCGACTTGTACACCACGGTATTTGACGCTGACTCGAAGCTGGCCGACGACACGAAATCGGGCCTGCGATATATAGCCGCTTGTGATGCAGCGATGGCCGCCGCTGGATTGGTTGAGAATAGCGCCAAGCTCGACGACAAAGAGCGAGTTCATTTAGGCCAACAAGCTATTTCCTGGCTCCAAGCCGACCTCGCCGGGTACTCGAAGCTGCTCGCAAACGGTTCATTAGCCGGTGGTACTCTAGTCCGACAAAAGCTGCGCCATTGGCAGCGAGACTCTGATCTGGCCGGCATTCGCGATAAGGCGGCGATGGATAAATTCACCGCGGAGGAACGGAAAGCGTTCGCTCAACTTTGGGTCGACGTAGCGGCGTTGCTGAAGAAAGCGGAGACCCCGACGGCGGAGGATCGTAAAAAATGATCCACGGTCCGGCGGAGCCTAGTCAGTCGATGAGAATGCCGGATCAAAGGTTCCGGCTTGAGTACGGAGAGCATTAGGAAGTCGAATGCGATCTCATTCATTAAAAAATACCCAAGTCCTCCGGGCGGCGTCTTAAACCTGCATCACCTGCGTCATCGGCCGGTGACGAAGATGACGCAGGTGACGCAGTATTTCGGAACTTAGCCGGCCACCCGCTGCAACTCCTTGAGCGAGGCGAGCGTCGAAGCGACGATGCGGGACTGCCGCTTCTGCTGTTTCAGCGAACGCGCCAATTCGCCGGCTTGCTGAGCGGCCGAGTGCAACGTGTCGCGCAGCGTCAGGGCCTGTTCGATGGCGGACCCCGCGGCACGAGCATGGACGGGCTTCGCGGAAGGGACGTTCGTCGTTTCGCTCGGCTTCACGGTGTATCTCGTGACGGCGGGAAGAGCGACGGCCATGACTTTCTCCTTCGGTTTGGTGGTGATGATCGTGGAGCCGGTGACGACGTCGGCTCGGCTCGGCGCGTCGATTCGTTGCGGATCGTCGTGCCGCGGAATGGCGGAACCTTTGTCGAGCAAGGCCCACAGGAATCGTCGATGCTCGTCGACGCACATCGCCGGGGAATCGGGACCGTAGAGCCGAACGCTGCGGAAGCCGAGCTTGAGCTCGCGCTCGACGAAGCGGCGGTCGGTGTTCAGGATGACCGGCTCGCCGGTGAGCTTCGAGGAGCCGAGGAAGACTTCGGTCGGACGGCTCGCCGCCGTCTCCCGACACCGCACCAGCACGCGACCGTTCAAGTCGAGCGTGATCGGGTCGTGCAACGTGTCGTCGCACGGCAACCGCGGAATCGTCTCCTTCAGGAATCCCGCGTCGACTTGTGATAACTCCAGGCGCGACTTCGCCGCGTCGGGATTCGGCAAGATCTGATCGATCTTGGGGAATCGCGCGTCTTTCTGAATCCGCAGCAGGATCAGCCAGCAGCCGACGCCGAAGCCGACATATTCCTCCGTCCGTCCGACGTCGATCGGCTCACCGTTCGTGACGTCGGCGCTGCCGAGCAGCTTGGACCCCGGGATGAGCAGGTCTTCCTCGAAGCCGAAGCGATAGCCGGACTGTACAAGAACCTGCCTCCCGTCGGTCGTTTCGAGGCGACCGAGCGCGCCGCGGAGATGCAAACAGCCCAGAGCATAACGCGAGGACTGCGCATCGGTCGTCGCCACGGCATCGCCGAGCGCGGCCCAAAGATCGGAACCGTTGGCAACCGATGTCGGCGGCGCGGAAGGAAATGTAGTCCCTGCGGCTTTCGGTTGTTCCTGTTCGCTCCGGCGAGGGACGCCTCGATCGCTCCACGAGAGCCGGATCTGATCGCCGGAGTGGGCCTCGATCGTGACGAGCCCATCGTCGCGGCCCTCGCAAACTTCCAACGCAGCCAGCGGCAGTCGGATCATTTCGGGCGGGTGGTCGCCCGGCTCGTGGTACTCGATCGCTACGTCGGTCGACGCCGCCTGAATGCGGCAACCATCGGCGCCGCCGACGAACGTCACGACTGGACCGCCGGCGACCGGCGACTTGTGCAGTCCACCGCGCTTGCAGAGCGTGCGAAAGCGACGGAGAACGGAACGCGAAATAGTAAGCAAGGAAGTTCTCCTGAAGGAAAGGCAGCCCCTGCCGCTCGCCGTCACGTTGCGTGAAGGCGAACGAGCAGGAGCTGCCGAGAATGTTGTGAAGAGAATCGCGATCGAGATGGCAAGCTACGCCGCTAAGCTGCGACGGACCGGCCGACGACGAGGCTTGTGACGCATGCGATCGACTTGCTGCACTTCGTCCCAGTCGATCGACAACGGCTCGGGCGCGACCTCGACAAGGCTGAAGCCGCGGCGACGGATCTCCGACAACGATTCGCCGGTGGAGGCGGCCAGCTCACGTTCCATTTCGAGTTGAGTCATATCGGGACCTTTCAAAGACGACGATGCGCGCGGCACCGCCTGGGAAGAAAAACACGGAGGCGACCGCTCCGAGCGGAGCGGCAAACAAAGAGAGCGTTCGAGAACGCTTAGCGGCTGCGAGCGAGCCAATGCTCGTCGAGCCAAGACCGTTCGGCGGCCAGAGCCTCCGAACGATGAACGAAAGGACCGAGGAGCGGTCCAGAAACGACCGAGAGATCGGCCGACCAAAGGCCGTCACACGTCGGCTCGACGTAACTGCCACGTGTGATCTTGAGCGGGCCGAGCGCCGCCAACTCGATCGTCTCGTCGTAGACGCAACGGACGGTGCCGTGTGGATCGATGACGAGTTGCATCAAGCCACCTGCCCCTGCCGCGAGCGCAGGATGTTGCGTCGCGGCCGATCGACCAACAGACCGTCGAGCACCGATTGCACACTGGAGAGCTGGGTCACGATTTGTTGCCGAAGGTGCGTGTTGTCGCGCAGCGCCTGCGGCTCGACGCCCCGCACGATCCGCTGAGCGTCGTCGACCAGCCGATCGAGTTCGGCGCTGCTTCGGACGTTGAGCGCCCGGAACCGCCCGAAGAATTCCCCCAGGTTCTCGATCGCCGAATCCCGGAAGACCTTCGGCTTGCCGTCTTCCGTGCCGCTGAGTCGCTCCGTCAGATGGGACACGACCTTGGCGAACTCGGCCGTGAACGCTTCTTCGGCGAGTTGCACCGCTTCCTCGAACCGCGCCGTGACGCGGGCTTGCTCTTGTCGGAACAGTTCCGGGCTCAGTTCTCGGAGATACTCCGGCGCTTCAATGCTCGGAAAGTCGTGCTCCAGCTTAAAGAGCCCGATCAACGAGTCGGGATAGTCGGTCGAGTTGTAGAGTCGGCCCAGTCTCGAACGGGCCGCCGACTTCAGCTCGCCGTACCGTTCGTCCAGTTGAAACACTGCCTCGGCCAATTCAGCCTTGAGCGAAGTGAGCTGCACGTCGAAGACCGGCACGTCGTCTTGGCGTATCAATCGGATCCCCGGCTCGGGGTACGGCAAGCTCATTCCTTTCCAGAGGCTGAGCGCCCGGCCGCGCACGGTCGTAACGAACTTGAAGGCGGGATGCTTGACGTCGAGTAACTTCTTGGCGGCCGAGAGATAGGAGCCTTCGGCCCCAAAGGAGTCGGCCGCCTCTTCCTTCTGTTGCGGTGAGAGGGATTTGCGGACACCGAACCAAACGAAGCTGAGGCGAACGGCGGCCATCGTGGTCCGGAGACGACGAGCGGCACCGGCGACATTCACGGCGGGAGGGGAACTCAGAACGGTAGACATACGGACTCCGATCGGTAAAGGTTGTAGGGTTCGCTGGAACGAAAGAATGGACTTCAAATCAACTTGAAATCGGGCCAAGTCGCTGGGAATCAACCGAGGCTTGAAACGACGATCTGAGCCGTGTTGGGATTGAGCTCAGGAACTAGCCTTACCAAAGGAACGTAGATGAAATTCCGTCATCTGGTCGTGATCGCCGCGGCGACGTGTTTGTCGATTTGTCCCGGCCTGGAAAGTTCGGCCGCCGAGCTAGACCCGCAGACGAAGGGCACTCTTCCGTCGTTCGCTCCGGTCGACGTCTTCCAATTGGAATTCGCCTCCGACCCGCAAATTGCGCCCGACGGGTCTCAAGTCGCCTACCTGCGCAACTCCGTCGACATCATGACCGACAAGGTGCGTTCCCAACTGTGGTTGGTCGACGTTCAGGGCCGCGAACATCGACCGTTGACCGATTGGAAGGTGGACGCGTCGTCGCCCCGCTGGTCGCCCGACGGGAAACGACTCGCTTACACCGCGAAGGGAGACAAGGTCACGCAAATCTTCGTGCGCTGGATCGACGGCGGTCAGACGGCGCGACTCACCAACCTGACCGAAGCGCCGGGAGAACTGTCGTGGTCGCCCGACGGTGAGCACCTCGCCTTCTCGATGTTGGCCCACGAAAAGCGGAAGCCGTATATCCAACTGCTGGAGAAACCGGAAGGAGCCGAGTGGGCGAAGCCGTTCAAACTCTACGACACGTTGGTCTATCGCGACGACGGCAAAGGCTATGTGAAGGAAGGCTTCCATCACCTGTTCGTCTTGCCGGCCGACGGCGGCACGCCCCGGCAAATCACCAGCGGCTCGTTCCATCATCGGGAGCGTCCGACGTGGACCGCCGACGGCAAGTCGATCGTCTTCGCCGCAAACCGCCGCGACGACTGGGAGCATGAACCGCTCGACGGCGATCTCTATCGTGTGTCGCTGGTCGATGGTGCGATCACGCAACTGACCGATCGCCGCGGCACCGACGCGAGTCCGACGATTTCGTCGGACGGCAAGCAACTCGCCTTCGTCGGTTTCGACGATGTCGGTCGCAGCTATCACCAGACCGATCTCTATGTGATGTCGCTCGACGGAAAGAATCGTCGCTGCTTAACGACCGCGTTCGATCGCGAGGTCGCCCATCCTCACTTCGCTCGCAACGGCCAGGGCATCTATTTCCAATACGAGGACGAAGGTGACACCAAAGTCGGCTTCGTCTCCTTAGCGACCGGCAAGGTCGAGGAAGTGGCCGCCGGTGTCGGCGGTGTGAACTTCGGCCGACCCTATGCGAGCGGTTCGTACTCCGTGGCCGACGACGGTCGCATCGCCTTCACGCAGACCGATCCCACGCGACCGGCCGACGTCGCGACCGTCGCCGTCGCCGGTTCCGAGCCACAACGGCTCACGCAGCTGAACGAAGACTTGCTACCGTACCGTCGACTCGGTCGCGTCGAATCGTTTCGCTATCAGTCTTCGTACGATCAACAAGAGATTCACGGCTGGATCGTGTTGCCGCCTGATTTCGACAAAGCGAAGAAGTATCCGCTCATTCTGGAGATTCACGGCGGTCCGTTCGCCAACTACGGCGGACGCTTTTCCGTCGAAATGCAACTCTATGCCGCGGCCGGTTACGCGTCGTCTACGTCAACCCACGCGGGAGCACCGGTTACGGCGATGCCTTCACCGCGTTTATCGACCAAAACTATCCGAGCCAGGACTACGACGATCTCATGAGCGGCGTCGATGCCGTCATCGCCCGCGGCTACGTCGATCC